>DASQDA010000174.1:0-6991 GCA_035634435.1 Polyangiaceae bacterium | reverse complement strand
ACCTGGTTCTTCACGTCAGAAAAAAGGTCCGAATAGGTCTAGGGCATGGGATTTCCGAAAGTCGCATTTTCCGATGCGAGAATCTGATAAAGCTTTGTTCGTTTTTAGGGCTCGTCAACCGGGTAACTGAAGCATCAACGACGATTGCTCCGCCCTGCCGTCGGCGCGCTCAGGTGCAGGGTGTCGAAACGCTTGCTCGTGGGACGAGCGCTTATACACGCGGTTTGTCCGGCGACGCGCAGCCTCAGCGCCGGCCGCGCACCCAGCCACGCGGGCAGCGCCGTGAGCCACGGGGCCGGAGCCCGGCCGAACGAGCCCCTTGAGCGGCTGCTCGCGCCCGGGCACTCTCGCTAGCAGGGTCTCCGGTCGTAGGAGAAGCAGCGGACAGTCAGGACCTGCCGCCAAGGAACGCACGCCATGTCTCAGAATCGCCTCGGTGAGCTTCTGGTTCGCGAAAAGCTCATCAGCTTGCAGCAGCTGCGCAAAGCCCAGGACGAGCAAAAGCGCAGCGGCCAGAACCTGGGCTACACGCTCGCCAAGCTGGGTTACATCGCTGATGGGGAAATAACCAACTTCCTCTCGGCCCAGTACCGGCTGCCGGCCATCAATCTCGACGAATACGAGATCGACGCCGACGTCATCAAGCTGGTCGGGCGTGAGGTCTGCGAAAAACATCGCATCATCCCCGTGTCGCGCTCGGGCTCGTCGCTCATCGTCGCCATGAGCGACCCGACGAACCTGAACGCCATCGACGACATCAAGTTCTTGTCCGGTTACAACGTGGAGCCGGTGGTGGCCAGCGAAACGGCCATCCAGAGCGCCATCGAACGCTACTACAGCGCGGGCCCCTCGTACGACGAGGTGATGGCCGAGTTCGACCTCGGCGACGAGGACATCGACTTCGGCGACAGCGAAGAGGAGATCAACGCGGTCGAGCTCGAGCGCGCCAGCGCCGACGCGCCCGTCGTGCGTCTAGTCAACGTGCTGCTGTTGAACGCGATCCGCAAAGGTGCCAGCGACATCCATTGCGAGCCTTACGAAAAGCGCTTCCGCGTGCGCTACCGCATCGACGGCGTGTTGCACGAAGAAATGGCGCCGCCGATGAAGCTGAAGAATGCGCTGGTCAGCCGCCTGAAGATCATGAGCAACCTCGACATTGCCGAGCGACGGCTGCCACAAGACGGTCGCATCAAGCTGAAGCTAGGCAAGGGCCGCGAGATGGACTTTCGCGTTTCGGTGCTGCCGACCATGTGGGGCGAGAAGGTCGTGTTGCGCTTGCTCGACAAGGGCAATCTGCAGCTGGACATGACGAAGCTCGGGTTCGATATCGAGCCACTGAAAGACTTCCAGTGGGCCATCAACCAACCCTGGGGCATGGTGCTCGTCACGGGGCCCACCGGGTCGGGCAAGACCACGACGCTGTATTCGGCGCTCAGCGAGCTGAACAAAGCGAGCGTGAACATCAGCACGGCCGAGGATCCGGTCGAGTACAACTTGCCGGGCATCAACCAGGTGCAGATGCACGAAGACATCGGGTTGAACTTCGCCATGTCGCTGCGCTCGTTTCTGCGACAGGACCCCGACATCATCATGGTGGGCGAGGTCCGCGACTTTGAAACCGCCGAGATTGCGGTCAAGGCCTCGCTCACGGGACATCTGGTGCTCTCGACGCTGCACACCAACGACGCGCCGGCCACCATCTCGCGCCTGTTGAACATGGGTATCGAGCCCTTTCTCATCACGGCTAGCGTGAATCTGGTGCTCGCCCAGCGCCTGGCTCGCAAGATCTGCAACGACTGCCGGCGTGAAGCCGAGTTCGACCCGCAGGCGCTGATTGACGTGGGTTGCAACGAGGAGCAAGTCGCCAAGGGCAAGTTCTTCCGAGGCATCGGCTGCGCCACCTGCAACAGCACGGGCTACAAGGGACGAGTGGCGCTCTACGAGGTCATGCGCTTCCACGACGAGCTGAAAGAAATGGTGCTCCAGGGCGGCTCGTCGGCAGAGCTCAAGGCAGCAGCGATCAAGCGCGGAATGATCACGCTCCGCATGGCAGGCATCCGAAAGGTCCTCGAGGGCATGACGACACCGGAAGAGATCATGCGCGTCACGATGGCTGACTGAGGCGCGCGAGCACAGCATGAATGGCGCCGACGAGGGTATCAAAGTCAACCTGCACCAGCTCTTGCGCGCCATGATCGAGAAGGGCGCCAGTGACATGCATGTCACCACCGGCGCCCCGCCGCTCCTGCGCATCGACGGCGCCATCGTACCGCTCAAGCTGCCGCCGCTGTCAGCGATCGAGACGAAGCAGCTCTGCTATTCGGTGTTGACCGAGGAACAGAAGATCGCCTTCGAGAAGCACAAGGAGCTGGACCTCTCGTTCGGCGTCAAGAATCTCTCGCGGTTCCGCGCCAATATCTTTCTGCAGCGCGGCGCGGTTTCCGGCGCATTCCGCTCGATCCCTTTCAAGATCCTCACCTTCGACGAGCTCGGCTTGCCGCCAGTGGTGGCAGAGCTCGCAGCCAAGCCGCGCGGCCTGGTGCTCGTGACGGGACCCACGGGCTCGGGCAAGAGCACCACGCTCGCGTCCATCATCGACAAGATCAACTCGGAGACACGTCAGCACATCATGACGGTGGAGGACCCGATCGAGTACCTGCACCCGCACAAGCGCTGCATCGTCAATCAGCGCGAGGTAGGTAGCGACACCTCGACCTTCAAGTACGCTTTGAAGTACGTGCTGCGGCAAGATCCCGACGTCGTCCTGGTCGGCGAGATGCGCGATCTGGAGACCATCGAGGCTGCGTTGACCATCGCCGAGACGGGGCATCTGGTATTTGCAACCCTGCACACCAACTCTGCCATCCAGAGCATCAACCGCATCATCGACGTCTTCCCGCCGCACCAGCAGTCGCAAGTGCGAGCGCAGCTGAGCTTCGTGCTCGAAGGCGTGTTGAGCCAGCTGCTGTTGCCGCGCGCGGGGGGCCCGGGCCGCGTGCTGGCCCTCGAGGTGCTGGTGCCCAACGCGGCCATCCGCAACCTCATCCGCGAAGACAAGGTGCATCAGATCTACACGCAGATGCAGGTGGGGCAGCAGAAGCACTCGATGCAGACGCTCAACCAGTCGTTGTATTCGTTGTTTGCGCGCCGCTTGATCACGCTCGAAGAAGCCATGGGCCGCTCCACCGAGCCGGATGAGCTACGAACGATGATCGAGGGTCGTCTGTCGGGCGGCGTCAACGCGCCACGCGTCTGATCGCGACGCGCTCGGGCCCGGCGAGCGCCGGCGCCGTGTTTCGTCGGCGTTTCGGGACGACAACACACTATCTCGAGCGTGAAACAATCGAGAAATTCAACCGCAACAGCGCGGCTGGTATTCCCTACATTGCTGTCGCTTGTAGGCGGCCGCGCCCGCGGAAGGTCCGCGCGGTCCAAGAACTTGGAGACTTGAAATGCGTAAGACGATGCTTGGTTCTCTGGTGACGCTGCTTTCGTCCGCCGCGGTGTTGTTCGCAGGCAGCGCCGGGGCCCAAGACGAGGCGCCCGTCGATGGTGCCTATCCCCCCGTCAACCCGGCTCCCGGTGCCGCGCCGGCCGAGGCCGCGCCTCCGGAAGAGAACTACCCTCCCTCGTGGTTTCGTATCGATTCCGACTTGGGTGGCCTGCAGCTCTGGGCTGGCGCGACGCATGCACTGACGGACACGGTCGGCTTGGCGAGCGACATCTACGTGAACTCCGGCACGCTGGGCGAGTTCGACATCGGACCTGCCATCACGGCCGGCTCGTTTCTCATCACACCCATGCTGGGCATCCAATTCGATTGGCTAAACAAGCGAGCGCACGCGCTCGTGCCGCAGCTCTACGTCGTAGGGGGACCGGATCCGATCTACGGCGAGCTCTGGGTGCAGAATTATATGTATACCCCGTTCGTCGAGGGTACGACCAACACGCTCTACTTCCGTCTCTTCGTCGACTACAAGATCAGCGACTATTTCGCTATCGGTCCACAGATCGAACCGACACTAGCGCTCAATGGTGACGGCGATACCTTGATGAATCTGCCGGTGGGCGGCAACGTCATGCTCGGCAACTACGGCGCGGGCAACACCCTGTTCGCATTCCTTGGCTACGAGACCGTGGAGAACGCGCGCCAGGTCCAAGTCGGCGACGCGCCGCTAGCCTTCGAGGACCGCGGCCTCGTGGGTCGCCTGACCTTCGTCAGAAACTTCTGAACGCTCGCTCGTAGAACGGGGTGTCCGCGTCGGGGCACCCCGTTTCGCCGCACGTCGCGAGCCGCGCTATTCTCCGGCACATGTGCCGGAACATCCGACCCCTTTTCAATTTCGAACCGCCGGCGACCGACGACGAGGTGCGAGCGGCCGCGCTGCAGTACGTGCGCAAGGTGAGCGGCACGCGGAACCCTGGCAGCAAGAACGGCGACGCCTTCCAGCGCGCCGTCGATGACATCACGGCCATCACGCGCAGGCTCGTCGACTCGCTCGAGACTACAGCGCCGCCCAAGAACCGCGAAGACGAAGCTTCGAAGGCACGTGCGCGCTCGGCGCAGCGGTTCGTGAGAGCTTGAACGACGCACGTGCTCGCTTGAAGGTGCAGGGCTGCCTCGTGCGTTGATGCACACCGCCCCACTTCTCGAGATGCCGGCCCGAGAGAAGCTGGCGCGACGCGACGCCCTCGGCCACAGTTCCGCGGCTTCGACCCGTCACGGGAGTCTTCCCTTCGTTTCCGGCCATGAGCGTCACGGGCGCAACGTGCTAGACGATGGCCCCGCCCGGTCCCGTTCGCTGCCCTTACAGGCACAGCCGACAGCTCGGCGGCCTCCAGGCCCCACCCACCCTCGGTCCGCTCTCCCACCCACCAGTGCTTGAATGTGCGGCGTCTTCGGCATCTACGGTCACCCTGAGGCAGCCAACCTGACCTATCTGGGGCTGCACGCGTTGCAGCACCGCGGGCAGGAAAGCGCCGGCATCGCCACCAGCGATGGCAACCAGCTGAGCCTGCATCGAGGCATGGGGCACGTCATCGACGTCTTCCCGCCCGAGCAGCTCGCCCGCCTTCCGGGGGTCAACGCCATCGGCCATGTGCGGTACTCGACGGCTGGCGCGTCCATGCTGAAGAACGCTCAACCGCTGGCAGTGGAATACGCCCGCGGCTCAATCGCCATCGGCCACAACGGCAACCTGACCAACGCCGACGGCGTTCGCGAAAAGCTGGAGGCCCGCGGCTCCATCTTTCAGAGCACGAGCGACACCGAGGTCATCGTCCACCTGGCTGCCATGAGCACGCAGCGCTCTCCCGAGGACCGCATCGCGGACGCTCTCACTCACGTGAAGGGCGCCTACTCGATCGTCTGCCTCACCCCCCACTCGATGATCGCCGTGCGCGACCCCATGGGGTTCCGGCCTCTGTGCCTGGGGCGGCTTCCGGGAGACGGCGCGTACGTGGTCTCCAGCGAAGCCACGAGCTTCGATCTGATCGACGCCGAGTACATCCGCGACATCGAGCCCGGCGAGATGGTAGTGATCGACCAGGACGGGCTGCGCAGTATGCGCCCCTTCGGTGACGTCCCGCGCAGCACCTGCATCTTCGAGTACGTGTACTTCGCTCGCCCCGACTCCACCATCGACGGGATCAGCGTCTACGAAGCCCGCAAAAACCTGGGCCGCGCCCTGGCCGCGCAGCACCCGGTGGAGGCTGACGTGGTGATCCCGGTGCCCGACTCCGGCGTGCCAGCCACCATCGGCTACTCGGAAGCTTCGGGCATCCCCTTCGAGCTCGGGCTCGTCCGCAGTCACTACGTTGGGCGCACCTTCATCGAGCCGCAGCAGAGCATCCGCCACTTTGGAGTGCGCTTGAAGCTCAACCCCATCAGCAGCGTGTTGCGCGGAAAGCGCGTGGTGGTGGTGGACGACAGCCTGATTCGCGGCACTACGAGCCGGAAGATCGTGAAGATGCTGCGCGACGCCGGCGCCAAGGAGGTGCACATGCGCATCTCCAGCCCGCCAACGAAGTGGCCCTGCTACTACGGCATCGACACCCCTACCCGGGGCGAGCTCATCGCCTCCACGCACAGCGTCGAGGAGATCAACCAGTACATCACCAGCGACACGCTGGCCTACCTCTCGCTCGATCGCATGAACGACGCGGTGGTTCGCAGCCGCAGCGACGCCTCGGCGCGCAAGCAACACAGCTTGCCGGTGCTGAACCAGAAGCTGAACGCCGGCTCGTTCTGCCACGCCTGCTGGACAGGTGAGTATCCGGTGGAGTTCACGCCGCCCCCCAAGCAGCGCCAGATGCGCTTGCTCGATATCTGAGCGGGGTTCACCCGTCCTGCCGGCGCTGGAGCGCCGGGGCTTCGATAAAGTGTTAGGCTATGCCGTTCCGGCGCTCCATGCTCGATCGGCTGCCATCCGACGTTTCCGTGTGTGAAGTTTCGCCCCGCGATGGGCTGCAGAACGAAGCTCTGCCCATCCCGCTGCACGGCAAGCGCGAGCTGGTGCTGTCGCTGATGGACGCCGGGCTCAAGCGCATCGAGCTCACCAGCTTCGTCTCGCCGCGCTGGGTGCCGCAGCTCGCCGATGCCGAAGAGCTGGCGCGCGCCATCGTCGCTCCGCCGGGTGTCATCTTCAGCGCGCTGTGCCCGAACGCGAAGGGCTTCGAACGGGCGCGAGCCGTCGGGCTGCACGAGGTCGCGGTTTTTCTCTCCGCTTCGGAGACCCACAACCGCAAGAACACCAACAAGAGCGTGGAGCAGTCGTTCGACGCCTTTGGCGAGGTGGTGCCCGAGGCGTTGAAGGCCGGCATGCGGGTGCGAGCCTACGTCTCGACTGTCTGGGGCTGCCCGTACGAAGGCGCGGTCGATATCAAGCACGCAATCGGCATAACCCGCAGGTTGCTCGATCTCGGCTGCTACCAGGTCTCTCTCGGCGACACCATCGGCGTCGGCACGCCGCTCCAGACCAAGAACCTGGTC
>DASQDA010000173.1:0-1962 GCA_035634435.1 Polyangiaceae bacterium | reverse complement strand
CGACCCGGATGGTGAGTCGGATATTGCCCTGAGCATCGGGGTTCTCATTCAGCCCGCGCTGATAACAGGCTCGGAAGCCGGCACGCATGCCGGCCACCACGCGGGCTGCATTGCTGACGGTGCCGCCGCTCACGGCCGCACCACCGACGTCAGCGGTGCCTTTGGGTCCAGCAACCTTGGCAGCCGCGCCGACCTCGCCCGTTCCCGTGCCACGACCCGTCGAGCCGATGGACCCCAGACCGCCGCCGGCCGCACCCGGGCGCAACGCGCCGCCGCCGGAGCCAAGTCTGAGATCGCCGCTGCCGACGCCGACGCCTGCGCTACTGGCCGCCGCTTGATCGAGCGCGCCAGTAGAGACGTCACCCGTTCTGAGCACACCCGCGGTGGCGGGTCCATTGGCGGCAAGCGCGCCTAGGGTTGCCATCTCGAGCTGCTCGAGCTGATTGCTGACAGCTGCGGCTTCGTTCGCGCTCATCGCGCCGCCAGCGGGCGCAGGACCCTTCGGCGCGCCCGACGACTTGGTCTCCGCTTTGACTTCGGCCTTCTCCTCCGGCTTCGCATCGGTGGGCGCCTCCAGTGTCTCTTCGACAGGCGGCGGAGGCGGCAAATTCTTCAGCGAATCGATGAGCCCTGCCACCGCCACTTCGTCATCGACGATGGGGTCGAGCCAGTCCGAGTAGACGGCTCCGAGCAGCAAGAAGTGAAAGAGGAACGAAAACGCCGCGATGATGGTCGTGTTCCAGTCGATGGAGCTCGACCCGCGCAGCACGGCAACCGGGAGCTGCGGCTTCGGCTGGATAGGAGGCGGTGCAACGAACTGAAAGAGGAACGTGGTGTCGCCGATGACGACTTTCCCTCGCGAGTCTTCCGTGAGACGAATCTGATAGGCGCCTTGTGAGGTGCGTCGCGCTTGCCCCTTGAGCACGCCGAGATCGGAGATGCCCGTGGGCAGCGCGATACGCCCCTGCATCCCGTCGAGGAAGTTCAGGTGGTAATCGTTGCCGACGAGCTCGAACAACCGGAAGCTCGCAGGCACCACCGAGCTCGCGATGACGAACAGATTCTTTTCGCTCGGCCCCACCGTCACGTGGCTCCGATGTTTGACGATGCGCTCTTCGGTGACGCGCCCACTCTGCACAACGCCGATGCGCAAGACTTTCGGTCCCGTCGCCGCAACGGCGCGCATGACCGCGGTCATCTGACCGGGGCGTTGAGAGGAACCGGGCTGCTGCTGGTAGGATTGAGTCATCGTGGGGGCCTGTTCGATCGCTCGCTAGTCGCGCGAGTCGTTGGACGGCTTCGCGGAGCGTTGCTTCCCGCAAGCTGAACGCCCTGTGAGGGTAGCGTGTAACTCCCTCAAAGGAACATGCTTTCGGCAGCGGAGCTTCACTCGGCTTTGATTTGGTGGCGTGCCTTGCGCAGGATCTGCGACCAGTAAGCGCGTACCTCGCGCGACTTTGCCTTGGCCCAACGGCCTGCGAGCGCGACCGCAACTGCACCGGCGACGCCGGCGCTGAACGAAAGGGCAGCCGGCACGAGACGCTGAGACAGCTCCCGTGGGGCGATGGCTGCGATGATGGCCATCGCGGTGCCCGTGGCCAGCGCGGCGCGCGCCAGCCCTTGCGGAAGCTCCGGCCCGAGGTGACTTTCGCGCTCGATGTCCCGGACCTGCTCGTCGAGCTCGGCGAGCGTGACCTGTTCGCGAGCCGAGCCCTTCGCCAGCTCGGCGGAAGTGGCAGCGACACGAGCGAGCAGCTCGGCGACCGTGGGCCGCTCGAGGGCGGCGATGCGGAAGGCCACGCGCAGCATCACCCCGACGCATAGAGCAGCGACCAGCCAGGCGACGAGCGGATAAAGCACCCAGCGCGCTCAAAAAGGGTCGCGCGAGATAGCCCTCTCGATCCGATCCAGAAAGGGCTGCCGGAGCTCAGCCCACGTCAGTGTCGGCTGGATACGGCTCAC
>DASQDA010000172.1:0-1892 GCA_035634435.1 Polyangiaceae bacterium | reverse complement strand
CAGGGGCGTGACCGCCGCGACGGCGCTCGGCAGGTTGAAGCGCTGCGCCGGCTGCGAGGCGAGCTGAAACACGTAGGCGACCTCGACCTCATCGGTCGACTTCGGATCAGGGACGTTCGTCCAGCCGCTGCGACGAAACTCTGCCGACTCCGGCCACACAACCTCGCCGCTCACGCCCGCTCCTTGGCCCGGCGTGCCGCCACCCCTCGGAATCTCGCCTTCGGGGGAGAAGCAATTCGGTGACAGCACGGGCTCGAGGTAGACGGTGAGGGAGTCGACCGGCACCTCCACAAAGGTGGTCGGCTGAAAGCAATGCTTGGCAACGGTCACCGTCGGGGCAGAGCTGACGCTCTCCCCGCTAATGACCACGCCACCGCTGACGTCCGTCTCGACGACCAGCGGCTCGTCGGCTCCCACGAGCACGCTTGCCTGGGGAATGGCCTGACCGCTGATGGCATCGAACACCAACACGCTCAGCTCGCCAGTGATGGGGCCGCCAGCGAGGCCGCCCCGAAAACCGTTATCGCTGTCGCTGTAGGTGAAGCCGTCGAGCACATCGATGCTGTCCCCGCCGGCGACCACGCGCATTACCTTGGCTCCGGGTGAGCCCTTGGGCGTGCGACACACGAGCTCATCTGGACCGCGAAGCTCCACCAGCTCGCAGGGTTTGCGATCGATGCTGACGACCGTCTCCTCGTTCCAGTCAGTGCCCTCTCCGTGCAGCGTGATGAGCGAACCGCCAGAGGTCGGCCCCGTCGGGGGGTCGGCATAGAAGCTGTCGTAGGCGTAGCCGTCCTTCAAAACAGCCAGCGTGGAGGTGTCCTCGCCATTCTGCGTCGAGACGTCCGCGAGCCCCGTTTCTCCCGCGGGGACGCGCACCTGGATACGCCGCGGGTCGACCACGACCACGTCGGCCTCGGGTACCGGGACAGCACCGAACCACACACGCGCGTTGCTCCTGAAGCCGTTACCGCGGATGAGCGCTAGCGTGCCGCCGGAGAAAGGGCCGTGCGCAGGCTCGATTCCAAGCACCGCGTGCGGCTGGACCTCGGGCCCGCCTGGCGAGGGCGCGCCGCCACCGCTGCCCTCGACGACGACGCCGCCGTCTCGCGTGTCGCTGGGCCTCGTGAGTGGACTCGTGCCACTAGCCCTACAGCCGCCCGTGTATCCCGCAGCGAGCAGAGCTGCGACCGCGATCACCTGAGTGCTACGTGCCATCCGCCCGACCAACGGTAGCATGGCGAACGGCCCGAGCGAGCCGCGACAGCTCACTTTGCTCTTCGTACGACACTTAGCGGGGGTTAGCTGCGTCCGGGTCAGACAGCCTGCACCTGAGGAAGGCCTGGGCTTTCAGCACGCACGTCCAGGACCGTCAGCCAACGTAGGGCAAGTCGCTTGCGCAACCCGGCATCGTCACTCGGCCCGACGCACGCTGGACAGCCGCTGCGACAGGGGCAGCGCTCGATGAGGGCCTGCGCCCTGGACAGCAGCTCCGCCGCGCGCTCGTAAATCCGTGGCGCCAGGCCGACGCCGCCGGAATGAGCGTCGAAGATAAACACCGTTGGATCGAAGCGACCGGTTCGCCCCGAAAACGGGTCGCGTCCGGCAGCCATGCTTGGGCCGCTCTCCCCGCCGCCCTCACTCGCGCCGTCGCCCAGCGTTTGACCCAGGTCACGTGGATCGCACATCAATGCGCGCGCCGACACCGTCTCGAGCGCCGCGCCGAGGCCGCGCAAGCCATCGATGAGCGTGGCGCGCGGCTCCGAAAGCTCGCTGAGCAACGCCTCGGGTACGGTGAGCCAGAAGCTGATCGTGTGCATCTGCTGCTCCGGCAAGTGCACGTCGCCGTAACCGGCGTTCTCGTGTGTGAAGAACTTGATCTTCTTGTACCC
>DASQDA010000171.1:0-3216 GCA_035634435.1 Polyangiaceae bacterium | reverse complement strand
GGTGATCCTGCGCGAGCACGCCCTGACCACCGAGATGCGAGCGGCCATCAAGCACGCGCACGATCGGGAAGAAGTCTAGTACATCAACCCGGAACACCGTTCCGGGTCGATGTACGTCCCGACAATCAAAGCAGCCGAGGTACTAGTCCGCCGGCTGGTCGCGGCGATCGCGCAGCACCCGCTGCGCGGCGATGTATCCGGCGCTACCGATGACGGAGCCCGCGGGGTGTGTGCCGGCGCTGGCGGAGTAGAGCCCCGCAATGGGCGTCTTGTGCGGAAAGCGATCGGCGAATCCAAACGCGTTGTCCACGTGGTGAATGTGGCCATGACGCATGCCGAAGTATCGCTCGATGTGTTTGGGCGAAAGCGCCATGCGGTCCACCACCAGGCTCGAGGTGCCAGGAGCGAAGCGGTCACAAATCGAAAGCAGGTGATCGGCATAGCGCTCCGCTTCGGTATCCCAATCCGACTCCGCCAGCTCGTACGGCACCCACTGCACGAATAGAGCCGAGCTGATGCGGCCCTTCTCGTCGCTGAGCGTGGGGTCGACCGTCGAGTGCATGTACCACTCGATGGGAGGAAACTCGGGTAGCTTCCCTGCGCGCACCGCCTCGAAGGCGCGTCCGAGCTCGGCGAGCACTTGGGACTCTTCCGGTAGAAGGTGAATCGTAGGGCCGAATTGGCCCACGTCTTGCGGCAAGCAGGTGAACGTCGGTAACTTCTCGAGCGCCAGGTTGAGCTTGAAGGTGGAGCCTGGTCGCTTGTAGCCGTCGATGCGTTGATTGAAAGCCGGCGAGAAGCGCTCGGGGCCCACCAGGTCACGCAGCGTGAAAGGATCGCAATTTGCGATCACGATGCGCGCGCGGAGCTCGGCGCCGCGCTCCAGCAGCACCCCGCGTGCGCTACCCTGCTCGACCACAATCTGACTCACCGGCTCGTCCAGGAGTACGTGTCCACCGGCTCGACCGAGCTCGGTCGCTAGCATCTGTGTGAGCGTACCCATGCCCCCCGTGAGGATCATCCTCGTGCCGTCGCTGCCTGGCAGCCGGCACATATTGTGGATCAAGAAGTTCATGCCCGTCCCGGGGCTGTCCCAGGTGCCGAACAGGCCCGAGAAGCCGTCGGTCACTGCGTACATGGCCTTGATGAGATCACTCTCGAAGCCGAACCGCTCGAGATAGTCCCCCACGGACCCGCGACACAGACGCACGAAAATCGAACGCAGCTCGGGACGCACATAGCGCTCCGCTGTTTCCTCGATGGTTAGCGGCTCCTCGAGCCAGGTTGGTGCAATGTCATCGCGCAGAGCGGCGATCTCGCGCTCGAGCGCCTGCTGTGCGCGGTAGTCCTGCTCGGAGAAGAAGCGGCGGAACTGTCGCTCGAGCTCGCCGCGGTCCGAGCCAAACAGCAGGTAGCGCGAACCCATCGTCGGCAGGAAGTAGTGCGGGTCCCGCCGCACGAGCGGTAGCTCGAGCCCCAGCAGCGCCAAGAGCTCCGGCTGCATGAGTCCCAGCAGATAAGCGCCAGTAGAGGTGGAGAGATTCGGTGCGCGCGCGAACGGTCGTTCCGTGCGCACCGCTCCGCCCACGACGGACTTGCCCTCCACTGCCAGCACCTTCAAGCCTTGCCGGGCCAGGCACAAGGCCGCCACCAAGCCGTTGTGGCCAGCACCTACGACCAACACGTCCCATGCAGTGCGTTCGGCCTCGGACAGCGAAATCACCGGAGCTGGCATGGGCGAAGTCTCCCACAGCCGACGCCGCTAGGGGAACCAGGGGCGCGTGGGCAGCTCCCGTTTCGCGCTCTCGTGCGCTAAGGAGGTGCGGTGAGCTCTTCGAACTCGACCATCCACGCCCCCCAGCAGCCGACACAGGCCGAGGCGCATCTGGAACCATTCGCGACGGTGCGACGGGCCTTTCCTGGCTGCGCCGTGCTGAGCTTCGAGGCGCTCAGGGGCGGAGTTTCGGCCGGGGCCACCCGTCTCGATCTCGTCCTTGGCGATGGCAGCCGCAAACAAGTCGTGGTCCGTCGACCCACGCATGTCAACGGAAGCTCACTGCTGCCGCAAGGCCGGGCTGCCGCGGAGTACGCGGTGCTCCACGTGGCTCACGCTGCTGGGGTGGCGGCGCCGAGGCCGTGCTTCCTGGATCCGTCAGGCGACAGCTTGGTGCTCGACTACGTCGAGGGTGCTCCGGATCTCGCGCTGCCATGGTCGGGCTCGAAGCTGCAGCAAGCGGCGCAGGAGCTCGCGCGGATTCACGCGCTGTCGCCAATCGATGCGGACCTTTCGTTCCTGTCGAAGCGTTGGCAGAGCGCGGAGCACATGCTGAAAACATGGCCGGTCGAGCTCGACCAAAGTCTCAACGAAGGCGAGATCCGCCGCGCTCTGTCGAGCTCGTGGCCTGCGCCGCGGAACAATCGCGAGGTGCTGCTGCACGGTGACTACTGGCCGGGCAACCTGGTCTGGCGTGACGAGCAGCTGGCCGCCGTCATCGACTGGGAGGAGGCGGAGCTCGGCGATGCTCTGGCAGACCTGGCGATTGCACGCCTGGATCTGCTGTGGGCCTTCGGCGTCGAAGCCATGCACGAGTTTACCGAGCGCTATGCCGCGCTCACAGAGCTCGACTGGGCTGCGTTGCCGTACTGGGACTTGCTGGTGACGCTGCGACCGATGTCCAACCTTGCCCGCTGGGCTTCCTCGTACCCGCTGCCGCCGCTGAACCGTCCGGACATCGACGACAGCGCGATGCAACGCGGACACAGCTGGTTCGTAGAACACGCGTTGCAACGTCTGCCGCGGCTCCAGTAGAGTGCGGTCTGAGTGCTACGGTGAGCACCGGCGCGCCTAAACTACTCGAGGCCGCGATTGATCCGCTCCCAGCGAGGACCTGGCTCGTCAGAGGACCACCATATGAACGTTGCTTTGCCGATCAACAGCTCTGAGCCGACCGGTCCAAACTGGCGCGAGTCGTTGCGGTTGCCGCGATTGTCGGCGAGAACGAAGACGTGTTGCTCAGGAACCCGAACAGCCGCCATCGTGTCAGCGCGTCGATCGTTGTCCTGCGTGACGAGATGAGAGCGACCGCCGAAGGTCTCGCGCAAGATCGTGCAGGGGGCAGCACCTGGACGCGGCGCACAGGCCATGTCGATTCGCTCCAAACTCGAACATGAGCAGCGACCCAGCGATCGCCAAGGCAATGTATCTCCACCGCGGCA
>DASQDA010000170.1:0-4121 GCA_035634435.1 Polyangiaceae bacterium | reverse complement strand
TTCTTCGACTTTCTGCCGCTTTCTCTGGGCGAAATCCGCGGCTTCAAGACCCGTTTCCACCTTTACACCGTACCCGGACAGGTGTTCTACGACGCGAGCCGTAAGCTCATCTTGAAGGGCGTCGACGGAGTGATCTACGTGGCGGATTCGCAACTGGAACGGCTCGAGGCCAATCAGGAGAGCGTCGAGAACCTGCGCACCAACCTGGCCGAGCAGGGCTACTCGCTCGACAAGATGCCGTACGTCATCCAGTACAACAAGCGCGACCTGCCCAACGTGGTGTCCGTCGAGGAGCTGCGTCCGTTGATCAATCCGATGAACGTTCCGGATTTCGAGGCGAACGCGCGCTTGGGTACCGGTGTGTTCGATACGCTCAAGGCCGTGAGCAAGCTCGTCCTGAACGAGCTGAAACGCGGCAGCTGAGCTTTGGCAGTCAGCCGACGCGGATGACGCGTGGTCAACGCTCGAAGCCCCTCGCCGAGCGCGCGCGCATACCGGTTACCGAGGCCACCTTGGCCGAAGCGGCGCTCGCGACGCTCAAGCGCGTCGACCCGAGCCGCAAGCAGCTCGAACGCAAGTTGGAGAGCTGGGTCAGGCGCCGCGGCGAGCCGAGCGATCCGGCCGCCGCAAGGCCGCTGATCGACGCGCTGCTCAGTCGCTACGAAGCGTCCGGGCTCGTCAACGATCGCAGGCTCGTCGAGACTGCGTTGCTCCGCTTGCGCGCGCGAGGTGCCTCCACGCGAGCGATTCAGCACCGCCTGAACACGCGCGGGCTCGACGCCGAGATCGTGGACCAAACGCTGGCTGAAGAACGCACGGTGACGCGGCAGCCCGACCTGCAGGCGGCGCAGGCCCTCGTCCGCCGCCGGCGGCTTGGTCCCTTTCGCCCCGAAGCCGAGCGCGAGACGAACCGCCGCCGAGACCTCGGAATCCTGGCGCGGGCTGGGTTCGACTTCGACACGGCCGCGCGCGCTCTTGCCACGTCCTTCGACGAAGAAGAGAGCTGAGGTTTCGCGCTCGCTCGCGCATGAGCGAGCGCACCCGCCACGCGAAACACGCTGTCAGGGACCGGTGAACAGCGCCGCCGTCGGGTCAGTCAACACGACCAGCGCTTCGTACGCGCCGATTGGCACCGCCTCGCCGTCACGCAGAAGCTGCACGACGAACACACCCTCTTCGGTGCTTGGCTCGATGCTGACCCGCGCCGCGTGGCGAGCGGAGGGGCGCAGGGCCGGCTCTGGCTGCGGCACGGGCTCTACGTGCGTCTCCGGCTGCGGTGCATATTGCGGCGGCTCGTATTGCGGCGGCGGCAGGTAGGCAGGTGCTTCGATGGCGGCTGGCGCCGGCGCTGCTGCGACCGCCCGTTGACCGTTGAAGGGCACATGACTGGCACGCGGCTCGGTGGTTTCTGCTTCCGGCTCCGCTGATTCCAGCGGCGGAACGAATGCGGGCGGCGGCACGAACGCCGGGGGCGGGACGATCGCCGGCGAAGGGACGATCGGCCCGCCGCCATTGACCGCTGCCGCAGCAGCGGAGGGGCGCACCCCAAGATCTGGCAGCTTGCCGTAGTCCGTTGCAGGCATGGAAGCCGGCGCAGGAGCTCGTCCCGGCGGCGGGAGCGGCGGGGGCGGGGGCGGCGGCGCGGCCAGGGAACCGCCGACGCTTGCCGCCTGCGAGACGGCAGCGGGCGGAGCGCTCGAGGTTGCGGGTTGTGGAGGCGGCGCGCTGCTGAGGTGGCCGCTGATGTCGGCAGCACTGCGTGCGAGGTTGAGCGCGCGCGCGTCGTTGCCGTCGTCGCTGGCCAGCTCCGCGGCGCGCCGGACCCAGCGCAACGCCTCACGCGCGTCCCCTTGGGCGCCGAAAATAGCAGCCGTCTCGAGCGCTGTGGCCACGCTCTCCGGGTCGTCGTGGGCGGGTTCTGGAATCTCGAACGCGGCTGCGGTCATCGCTCTCCATCCTTGCAGGAACGGTCTCGGAACATCGAGCAGGAGGTTACCGAATGCGCGCCGCAGATCCAGCGCGCACTGAACACTTCCGCGGTCGAATCGTCAGGATCTTGCGGCAACGGCAGCCGCGCAGCGCCCGATCGAGGCCGGTACTCTAACTTTGTGACGTGGCGGAAACAGAGAAGTCGAATCAGCGAGCCATGCCGCGCTGGCGCTTCTTGTTCTTGGCGGCCAGCTGCGCCCGGTAGCGCGCGCTGCGGTTACGGTTGGTCTTGCGGGGTGACTTGGTACGAGCGATGTACATGGCGGCCGAGGTCTAGCTCGGAAGCGGCCACCTGCCAATGGCCCCGCTACGGCTGCCCTGGGCCAGTCGCCGGCTCGCCGGCCGTCAGGAGCTTCTCGATTAACCGCTGGGAATAGGCGTTCAGCTTCTTGAAGACCACGCCCATGCCGGGCGGGTCCGTCTCCAGGCGTACCACCTGGCCAATGCCCTCGATCGTCTCGATCCCGTCCATCACCACCGTGAAGCGCAGATTGACGTCGGTTCCTATCGGCAGCGGCGTGCTGGTTCGTATGAAGGCACCCGACCGGGACAGATTCGTCACGTACTCCTTCATGAACTGATCGAACGACTCGAACTCTTTGTTGATCGTGACCCGTTCGCTCTTTCGCTCGTTCTTCATGAGAGCCTCCCGGCCGAGCCGCGCTCCGAGCCTCGCTACTTGCCCTGTAGATCGAACTGCTCGATGTGGTACTCGCGACGGGGGTTGAACTCGATGCGCCGCATGTAACGGCGCTCGGCTTCGGTGACGGCTTCGCGTTCCTCACCGGTCATCAGATCGACCACGGCCGGGTGTGCGTTCACCAGCACGGAATAGCCAGTGAGGTTGTGACGCTCACGGCGGATCTGGCGCAATATCTCGTACGCGATCGTGGTGCGCGACTGGATCTGGCCGGTGCCGTCGCAGTAGAAGCACGTCTCGTGCATCGTGCGCGTGAGACTCTCGCGCGTGCGCTTGCGCGTCATCTCGATCAAACCAAGCTCGCTGATGCGGTTGATCGTCGTCTTGGCCTTGTCCTTGGCCAGTCGTTGCTCGAGCGCGCGCCAAACCTTCTCGCGGTTACTCGACGCGTCCATGTCGATCAGATCGAGGATCACCAGACCACCGATGTTGCGGAACCGAAGCTGGTAAGCGATCTCTTCGACAGCTTCCAGGTTGGTCTTGAGCGCCGTCTCCTCGAGATCTTTGCTGCCCTTGCCAACGAAGCGGCCCGTGTTGACGTCGATTGCCGTGAGCGCCTCGGCCTGGTCGATGATCAGATAGCCGCCGCTCGGCAAGGGCACCTTGCGGCTGAGGGCGCGCGAGATCTCGTCCTCGATGCCGTAAGCATAGAAGATGGGCTCGTCGCCGGAGTAGTAGTGGATGTCCTTGACGCGCGTCGGCATGAACATCTCGACGAAGCGCACCAGGCGCGCGTATTCGGCCTTATCGTCGATGACGATGCTCTCGATCTCGTCGGTGAACAGATCGCGTGCTGTCTTGAGAACCAGATCGAGCTCCGTGTAGAGCACGCTCGGGGCTTTGGCGCCGGCGCGCTTCTTCAGCACGTCCTCCCAGAGCCGAACCAGGTAACCGATGTCGCCCTTGAGGTTCTTCTTGGTGAGGCCCTCGGCCACCGTGCGCACGATGATGCCGCCCGTCGGTGGCTTCATCAGCTCGACCACCTCGCGCAGCCGCGCCCGTTCCCGCGCCGAGCCGATCCGCTTGGAGACGCCCACGTGGTCGACGGTCGGGAGATAGACGACGTAGCGACCGGGCAGGGAGACGTGGCTCGTGACGCGCGCGCCCTTGGTGCCGATGGGCTCCTTGGAGATCTGAACGATGACCTCGTCGCCCTCCTTCACCACCTCGGTGATCGGTACGGAGCGCGACACGCGAGGGATGCCCTTGAGCCGTTTGCTGTCCTTGCTGGTGCTCTTGAGCTCTGTTGCGTTACCGTTGCGAGCGTCGCGACTGCCGCCGCGATCGCGGCCATTGCCATTGCCCGTGGAGCCATTGGGGCGCGGAGCGACCCGAGCATCACGGTTGCTGCGTCCCTGGCGAGCGCCGCTTCGAGCTTCGCGAGCAGGCTCCTTGCGCGGCTCGGGGCGCGCTTCACGGCGGGGCTCGCGTG
>DASQDA010000169.1:0-6757 GCA_035634435.1 Polyangiaceae bacterium | reverse complement strand
TGAGCGGCTCGCTCCCGAACGCACCCAGCAGGAGGCGGCGCGTGGTAGCAGCGACTCCGCTACCACCTGTTGGCCAGCGCCTGGGCCAGACTTTGTGGGCCATTCAGGACTTGAACCTGAAGCCAACGGATTAAGAGTCCGCTGCTCTACCAAGTGAGCTAATGGCCCGAAAATGCGGGGTTAGCCGCACAAGCAAGGGACGCCCCAGTACCCCGAAGCATGCAGCTCGTCAAGGCTCTCCTGCTGCCGGGCCCGCAACGGCGGGCCGTCGGTGCCCCGCTCAGCGCTCCAGGGTGCATTCCCCCACGCCGGGCGGATTGCGATCAAAGTGAACGCAGGCGCCTTCGCCGGGGCGGCACATCGGCTCCGCGCAGGCTTCGGCTCGGCACAGCCGACGGCACGCTCCGCCGACGCAGGTAAGGCCAGCGGCGCACGCATCACCGGGGCCGCAGGGCTCCCCCAAGGCTGCGTTGCTGCGTGGCACACAGGCAACTGCGCCCGTGGGGTCAACGATCTTGCAGTCGCGGCCGGGCTCGGCGGCACAAGACTCAGCATCGAGCACGTCACACGTGCCGACCGGAAGACACAGGTCGACGGCGGGCTCGAGGCCAGCGGGCAGCTCGAGCAATAGCTGTGCGATGCAGCTTTCTCCGCTGTCGCAGGCTGTCCAATCTCCGGCGCAGCATTGTTTGCGACAGATGCCCTCGAGACACAGCGTGCCTGCTGCGCAATCGGTCGACTCCGAGCAGCGCGCGCCTGCGGGCCCGGTGCCGCTGGGCTCGCAGCCCGGCGCGACGTCGCTGCCGTCAGCATTGACGCGCGGTCGGCAAGTCTGGTCTTCCGGGCACCCCAGCTGTGTCTGGTAGTTACAGATGCCAGCGGCACACGCCGAGGCACCCGCTGGGGGCTGCGAGATCCCGCCGCCGCCGTCGACGATCACGCGCGAGCAATGGACGGGTTTTTCCCCCGGTGGCGGATCTACCGCCGAATCTGCTCCCCCACACGCCGCCGTGAACGCAGCCAATAGCGCTGCGGCCCACCACGCGGAGCGCGAGCTAGCAGGGGAGACGCGGGCGGGCGTGGGGAATGGGATGCGCGGCGTCGGGGTCGGCAAGGTGTTCACCATCAACTACTCCGTCAGGTGGGGAGGCTGCCAGGCGCGACGACGGTATCGTCGCCAGCAACCTGAAATTCGCGGGGTTCGCTGAGCGCCGCCGGCAGCGAGCGGCGACGCGGTCGGTGTTCCCGCCACCAGCTCTGCGCGGCCTCGTCGCTCCAGGCATGCTCCGGAGGAATGGGAATAGCGCGCAGCGCTTGCCCCAGCTCACGTGCGTCCCGGGGACGCTCTTCTGGCAGCTTGCGCAAGCAGCTCGCCACCAGCTCGACGAGCTGCTCGGGAAGATAACCGTCCACCAGCGCGCGCAGATCGGGCGGCGGCGTCTGTACGTGAGCCAGCATCACCAGCATGGGGTTGCGCTCTTCGAACAGCATCCTGCCGGTGAGCAGCCAAAACGCGACGCAGCCGAGGGAGTACAGGTCGGCGCGCTGATCCATCGATCGGCCGAGGGCCTGCTCCGGGGCCATGTACGCCGGCGTTCCCATCAAACCACCTGCCTGCGTCAGCCTGCCGTCTTTGCTCAACACCAGCAGACCGTCGACGGTGGTCTCGAGCGCCAGCTGCTGGGTCGAAGGTGCCGAGCGCACCAGCCCGAAATCCAGCACCTTCACCAGGTCGACCTCGTCCGCGGCGCGGCAGATGAACAGATTGGCCGGCTTGATGTCGCGATGCACGAGACCGGCATCGTGCGCTTCGGCCAGCGAATTGCAGGCCTGAACGATGAAACGGATCACTCGCGCCGCCGGCAGCGGACCATGCGCTGCGACCAGGTTCTCGAAGTCCATGCCGTCGAGCAGCTCCATGACGTAATAGAACGTTCCATCGTCGGCCACGCCGTAGTCGAATAGCTCGATCGTGTTGCGCGAACGCAGCGAGGCGAGCGTCTCTGCTTCACGACGGAAGCGCGTGCGCATCTCCTGATTGCTGCTGCCGCCAGCCTCCGCATTGATGATCTTGATTGCCGCCTCACGAGCGAGGAGCCGATGCTCGGCGCGCCACACCTCGCCCATGCCGCCCTTTCCAAGGGAGGCGACCAGGCGGTAACTGCCGAGCTCGCGCGCTGCGCGGCGCGCCTCACGCGCTTCGGCTCGCGCTTGCGCGGCTTCGCGACGGACATTCACCACATGGCGCGCGAATAGCCAGCCAATGAGCATGGCCGTGAGGACCGCGGCGCCGCCGATGGCAAAGCTCCGGGTTTCGTACTGGTAAAGGCCGCGAAGAAAGTAGGACTGAGGCGCGATGTGGGCGACGCGCCAGGCGAGGTCTGGGTCCTTGGAGGCTTCGGCGACTGCTACCAGGTAGCGCTCCCCTTGGTTGGGCACGCTCAGCACCGTTGCGGAGCCGAGCTGAGCGGGCGCAGCCTCGAAAAAGGCGTCCACGACAGGGTCCTTGACGTCGCGGTAGTGAAGCGTGCGGTCCTCCGCCAGGCGCAGGCGTATGGCCGCTGCCGAAGCTTGCGGATAGGCCAGGACCGTTCCGTCGCTGGCATAGAGAAGCGCGCGCATGCCTGGCAGTTGTTGGTTTCGCAGATAGGCCGAGAGCGCATTCACGTCGAAGTCAACGGTGAGCACCGCATGCAGCTGTTGCCGGCCCTCGCGCGTGACGAACACAGGCTCGGCGCGCGTGACCCCCGTATAGTGCGTTCCGAAAAACGGATAGGGCTTGGTCCAGATGCGGGCACCGCGCTCGACCGCCAGGCGATAGAAGCCGCGCTTGCGCGGGTCGTACTCGGACCGCTCTTCGCGCTCGAGCACCAGGCTGTCACGTCCAGCGAAGCGGTAGCGCCGGTCCATCGTACCGCCCGGCCGCACATGGCTCTCCTGAAACCGGATGACCTCGTCGTCGTCCAGGTACGCCGCCTGAAACGTGCCGTCCGGGTAAGACGCGCTCACGTACGCCACCCCGGGCCGGCCCTGCATGAGGTCGAAGAGGGTGTGTGCAAAAGGCCCGCTCGGCTGCTCCGGATCGTGCAACAGCGCGACTGGGCGCAGGCGGTCCAGCACGGGATCCGCCTGCTCTAAGGCGTGGCGGACCCCATATGCGACAAGACGGGTCTGTTCGGCAAGGCGGTCGCTGGCCACCTCCAGATTGCTGCCACGCAGCGCTCGGTCGCCGGCAAGGGTCAGAAAGATCCCGACCAAGGCTACCAAGCCCGGCACGACGACGAGGATAGCTAGGGGAGAAGCCAGCGCTGCCCCCAAGCGGCTGACGCGCTGGTCGGGACGCGCATCCGTGGGAGGTGTTTCGAGCTGACCCTCCCCAACGCGCGGAGTGGCCATTTGCCGCGAGGCTACCATCAGAGCGATGGCAGCCGGCAGGGCGGCGCGCGGAACGCGGTTGGGGACGCGAATGCTGCGGATGGCTGTCTCCCCAACAACACAGAATGATTGACGTTTATCCGTCCAGGCAGGCGTCGCGCCGGCCGCAAGCGTGACAAGCCGTCGAGGCACAATGCCTTCGCGCGCGTCGGCGCCACGCCACGACGGGCGTCACAAGGCAGCGAATCGTGCCTGCGGACCACTGGGCACGCATCTTGCGGGGCTCCCGCGCAGCTCGCATGAAACGCATCAATCGACGTGGCTTCGGGGTACTAGCAGCAGGGTTGGCCGTCACCTACACGGCGTGCCGCCGTGACGAGCCGCGCGCCGCCTCTGAGCCGGCGCCGAAGGCTCCGCCCCAACCGATGCCGACCCCTCCCGCCATGGGGCAGGGCAAGGGCGTTCCCACGCGGGCGTTTGGTCGCACCTCCGAGCAGGTGTCGATGATCGGGTTGGGCGGCGCACACATCGGCAAGGGCATGAGCGAAGACGAGAGCATCCGTCTGATCCGCCAGGCGATCGATGAGGGCGTTACCTTCATGGACAATTGCTGGGACTACAACGATGGCGACAGCGAGAAATGGATGGGGAAAGCGCTGCGCGATGGCTATCGCAAACGCGTGTTCCTGATGACCAAGCTCGACGGTCGTACCAAGGAGTCCGCGCGCGCGCAGCTCGAGCAGTCCCTGCAACGCTTGCAGACCGACAGCATCGACCTCGTGCAGATCCACGAAGTCATTCGTTCGACCGACCCGGAACGCTGCTTCGGGGATCAGGGCGCGATGGCCGCGCTGATCGAGGCGCGCAAGGCGGGAAAGCTGCGCTACATCGGCTTCACTGGTCACAAGGATCCGAGCTTTCACCTGGCGATGCTCAAGGCCGCCGAGCGCCACGGGTTCCGCTTCGACGCCGTGCAGATGCCGCTCAACGTGATGGACGCGCACTACAAGAGCTTCGAAGCTAGCGTCTTACCCGTGCTGGTCGAGCAGGGAATCGCCGTACTGGGAATGAAGTCGATGGGCTCGGGTGACATCCTCAAAAGCGACGTGGTGAAGCCCGAGGAGTGCCTGCGCTACGCGCTCAGCTTGCCTACCTCGGTGGTGATCTGCGGCATGGATAGCCCCGAAGTCCTCAAGAAAAACCTGCAGACGGCGCGCAACTTCGTGCCGCTCTCACCCGCGGAGCGCACTCTGCTGCTCGAAAAGACGCGCAAGCCAGCCGCCGAGGGTGAGCACGAGCTCTTCAAGACGAGTCAAAAGTACGACGGCACGGCCAAGAACCCGCACTGGCTCGAGGAAGCGCGACTCTGACCTGCGCGGCGAGACGGTCGCAACGACGCTGCACGTCAGATGTGGCTTGGCACGCTGCGCACCCTTCGTCATGATGGCGCGGCATGACGAAGCTGTCGGTGAACGTCAACAAGATCGCTACCCTGCGCAACACGCGGCAGCTGGGCATTCCAAGCGTCGTTCAGCTCTCGGAGCTCGCCTTGAAAGCAGGCGCCCAAGGCATCACCGTGCACCCTCGTCCGGACGAGCGCCATATCCGCAGCCACGACGTGGATGAGCTCGCGTTGCTTCTGGTGCGCTATCCCGCCGCCGAATACAACATCGAGGGCAACCCTTTCCACGGTCTGGTCGACCATTGCCGCCGCGCGCGTCCCGCCCAGGCGACGCTCGTGCCCGACGCACGCGAGGCGTTCACCAGTAACCACGGCTGGAACCTGGTGGAGCTCGGAGCCACCGAGCGGCGCGCTCTGGCGTCTGCCGTCGCCGAGCTGCACGCCTGCGGCTGTCGCGTGAGCCTCTTCGTCGACCCTGTGCCGGAGATCATGCCCATCGCGCGCGACGTCGGGGCCGACCGAGTGGAGCTCTACACCGAGCCCTACGCAGCGGCCTTCACCCGCGGCGAAGCCGAACCGAGCGTAGCTCTCTACGCCGCTGCCGCGCGCGCCGCGCACGACGTCGGTCTCGGCGTCAACGCAGGCCACGATCTGAACCTGGACAACCTCTCCTTCTTCGCCGGCCGGGTGGAGCCGCTCGACGAGGTGTCCATCGGTCACGCGCTGATCGCCGATGCGCTGCAGTTCGGGCTCGAGGAGACAGTGAAGCGCTATTTGAAGCGGCTCGTCCCGCTGCTTTCGGCTCCGTCGGTGCCGCCTGCCAAGCTGCATTGAAGCCGTCGCACAGCACACACAGCGTCCGCTATTGGTCGCTCGTCGCGACCCTGAGACGGTCTGCGACGCTCGCGGCTTTCGCCTGCGCCGAACTTGGCTCTGCGCCGCGCGGCCCACAATGGGCTCGCCGCCGAGGAAGACTTCGGTCGGCCCATCATCGAGCACCAGCGTCACGCGGCGAGGCACGACTCCTTGAGCGCCCCGGCGCGCCCTTGCCCGCCCACAAAGGACCTGTGGCCGTGGGGCGAGCTTGCCGAGTGCGCGGGGGGACCCAAGGCCCAGCGCCTCAGCCGCCGGAGACGTGTAGCGGGGCCATCGCCACGTCGTAGCGTCAGTGCTGGCCGGGGCCGCTCCGCTGCTTGGGTTATCAACGTGGCGGAGCAATCCCGCACTATCGTCGACCGACGACCCCACTAGAATCTGCTCCGTCCGTGCTCCGTGCGGATGGTTGACGGCACCACGCCGACCGACCCTTCGGCTGCGTGCGCTCGGAGAAACGAGAGCCTCCGCTTCCGCGTCGTCTCGACGCCTGCGCACATCAGGGCTTTGATCCGTCCCGCTCACTCTATGAGCTGAGTACGGCGCAGCCACGCTTTGAACTGGGCGGGTGCGGTCTGCCTCCTCAACCGAGTGTCCTAGGTCGCTCATCGCTGTTGGTCGTGAACGGATAGATCCGCGCGTCCGTGAAGTCGAAGTCGTCCTGCAGGGGCCCGCGACAGTGCGGAACGATAGACGACCCCTGACGTGCGGCATGTGCTGCTGCCCGGAGGTTAACCGGCGGTGCTTTTCGCGCCACCGCCACGGCTGACAAGTTGTATTGACAACTCCCCGCGTCGCGCGCAGTCTACCGGCGCGTGCTCAACCCGGCCTCTCCCCTGCCGCTGTACCATCAGCTGGCGGAGCTGTTGAGCTCGCGGATTGCGCGGGGCGAGCTGCAGCCGGGGGCGCGCTTGCCCTCGGAGCCCGAGCTGTCGCGCACGCATCGCATCGGGCGGCCTACCGTGCGTCAGGCCACGGAGCTTTTAGTGCAGCGCGGGCTCATCGAGCGGCGGCGCGGCTCGGGCACGTATGTGCGCAGCGCCGCGCGGCGCGTCGATCTCTTCTCGCTCGCGGGAACGCTCGAGAGCTTTCAGGCGGGCGGGATTC
>DASQDA010000168.1:0-7440 GCA_035634435.1 Polyangiaceae bacterium | reverse complement strand
TGGAGCGCACGATGTTTCAGTTCGTGGCCGGCGAGTACGATGTGCTGGTCGCGACAGCCATCGTCGAGAGCGGCCTCGATATACCGCGGGCCAACACCATCATCATCGACCGCGCCGACATGTTCGGCCTGGCGCAGCTCTATCAGCTGCGCGGGCGGGTCGGGCGCAGCAGTGAGCGCGCCTACTGCTACCTGCTGGTGCCGCCGCCCAGTCAGCTGAGCGAGGAGGCGCGCTCTCGGCTCGAGGCCCTCGAACGCCATAGCGAGCTCGGCTCCGGCTTTCACATCGCCGCGCTGGACATGGAGCTGCGCGGCGCGGGCGATGTGCTCGGCGCCGAGCAGAGTGGCACGGTCGCCAGCGTGGGCTTCGACTTGTTCTGCCACATGCTCGAAGAGGCGACGCATGAGCTGCGAGGAGCGACGGTGGTGCACGACGTCGACCCGGAGCTGAGCTTCGACGTCGCGGCCCTGCTGCCCGAGTCGTACATGGCCGAAGTTTCCGTGCGGCTCTCCTTCTACAAGCGACTGGCGAGCGCTCAGGACGAGGCCGAAGTGAACGAGCTGGCCCGTGAGCTCGAGGACCGCTTTGGTGAGCCGCCGCTCGAAGCGCGTCGCTTCATCGAGCTCATGCGACTGAAGACGGAGCTCCGACGCCTGCGCGTTCTGGGTTGCGAGGCGAGCGCCCGCAGCGTCAGTTTGCATCTACGCGACGACACGCCGCTCGACCCGCTGCGCATCGGAGAGCTCGTGGCGCGCAAGAAGTCGGCCTACCGCCTGAGCCCGGACGGGCGCCTGACCCGCCGCTTGCTCGAGAGCGAGGCAGCGGCCGATGGTCTGGTGCTTGCGGACCGCATGCTCGCAGAGCTCGCTGCGTGCATGAAAACGAGCTGACTTGGCCCGCGCCTGACGGTGTGACCGTCATTCTGCAGTCACAGCTGTACCTTCGCCCTTGCCGAAATCACCTGGACGGCGCCATCTCGGCTCCCCGGGCGCCGCATCCGCTTGGGGACGAGCAGCGGTGGGCTGCCACAATGTGCTCGAAATTGCGAACGCCCCCGAGTGCACGCAGCTCCGCTCACAGCCACGTCACGAACACCGAGACCACAGGCCGGCCCCAAGTCGCACGGCGTGCGTGTGCCGAGACGACTAGTGTCTTGGCTCCGCAATACGGCTCATGAGTGTCGAGCATGAGCGTCGCGCGCCGCTCGCGCGAAAACGGCAGCCTTTTTGAGCGCGCTAGCGGGGAAGTACCCCACGCCGCTGATGCAAGGCAGCCGCTGTCAACGAGCTTGAGAGACGACTCCTTCCCTTGCCTCGCAGGCTGGTGAGTGTCGCGCGTACAACCCGATAAACTGCCGATTGCGCCGGCGGATTTCACGTGGCTTGGAAAGGCACGTGTAGCTAGACTGTGCCGTTGCTTCTCCTAAGCACACTGCCGAGTCCCCGCTGGTGAGGATTCGAGCACGACCGATTCTCTCTTTTCCTTCTGCCACGCTCGGCGGCCTCTCGCCCAGTCGCGGCCCCCAGAACTTTCCGGGGCATTCGCTTGCGACACGTCACTAGGTCTCCACAGGAGCTCTGATGGTTTTACGTATGGACCTGGAAGCGCCCGCGCGCGCGCAGCAAGATCGCATCGAGCTGCTCGAGCGTGAAGGTCGCTTGCCGGAGCTCGCGGCCGAGCTGGCTGCGACGGCTGCTCACACGGATGGCGCCGAGCGCGCGCAGCTGCTCGCCCGCCTCGGGCAGGTGCGACTGCGGCTCGACGACGGGGCAGGCGCGCTCGCTGCCTTCAGCGAGAGCTTGAGCCTCGAGCCGACGCAGCCGGTGAGCCGCCGCTGGCTGGAGATCTTGCTGTCCGAGCCGGAGTACGCGCTGCAAGCGGCCGACATTCTCGAGCCGCTCTACGAGCGCGAGTACCGACGCGAGCCGCACGCTGCCAGTCTGCTCCTGGCGTTGCTGGAGCTGCGAGCGAACCGCGCCACCGACATCGACGAGCGGATTGCCGCCTGGGTGCAGCTCGATGCGCTCTTCGACCATGCTGCCGCGCCCGCGGATCGGCAACGCGAAGTGAGCGCTCGCATGCTTCAGAAGCTGGCGCTCGAGTGGCCAGGTGGCCTCTCGAAGTGGATCGAGCGGGTCACACGCGGATTCGCCGTCCCCGCGGAGCGGGTCGAGGTGTTGCTCGCTGCCCTCAATCAGCCGCTCGCCGAGCCCAATGCGGTGCAGGAGCTGCGCCTGGCGGCGGGTGAGGCGCTCAGTCTGGCGGGTCGCAGCGACGAGGCGCTGATCTGTTACGAGGGCGCGCTCGAGAGCGACCCCTCGTGTCCCGAGGTGCTGGCGCGCATCGACGCGCTGGCGGGCGAAGCGGGTGAGTCGCTGGAGCTGCGCGCCGCACGTTACGCTCGCGCGCTCGAGCTAGCGGCGGACCCGCAACGCCGGGCCGCTCTGGCTTACGCGCTGGGCGTGCTTCAGCGGGAAGCCGGTGACACGACGGACGCCATTGCAAGCTTCCAGCGCGCTGTCGCCGACGAGCCCGGTTTGCTGGGTGCTCACGAAGCGCTCGTGGTGGCGTTCAGCGAGCGGGGCGACGTCGCCGCCGTGCACGCCGAGCTCGAGCGAGCGCTCCCGCACCTGAGCCCTGGCGGGCGCAACCTGGCCTGGCTGCGCTTGATTGAGTCCTTCTCGTCGCAGGGTCGGAGCGCGGAGGCGCTCGAGCACTGTCGCGCGTTGCTCGACGAGCCCGGCCTGGACGAGGTCGCGCTCGGCGTGGTGCAGCGCGCGTGCGAGGAGGTGAAAGACCTCGATGGCCTGCGCAAGGTGCACGAGAAACGCCTCGAGGCAGCGCTCGATCGCGACGAGCGAGCCCGCGCGCTCGAGCGACTGGGGGACTTCTTCGGCGTCTGGCTGAGCGACACGTCGGCCGCGGCGCGCACCTTCCGTGCTGCGGCCGAGCTCTGCCTCGACGCGCCCGAGGCGACGCTGGAGGCGCAGCGCTTGTACGAGCGGGCGCTCGCTGCCCTGCCCAGCGATTCCGAGTCAGCGCAGCGCCTCATCGAGCTGTATGCGAGGACGCGACACTGGGGCAAGCTCGGCGAGCTCTTCAAGAGGTTGTTGCCCGGCACTGGCGACGCTGCCATCGCGCTGCTGCTGCCCCTCGAGTCGCGCGCGGTGCAAGCCGGCGCCAGCGGCGAGTACGCCGACCTGGTGGACGCGTTGCTGGGCGAGCTCGGCGGTTCGCTCGCGGTCGAGCAGTCGCGTTCGCTGCTGGGCTCCAAGGCGCGTGCCTTCGCAGGCGCTGCACGCTATGAAGACGCGGCCGGCGCTTACGAGCAGCTCATCGAGCTGTTTGCAGACGAGCGCGACGTGCGCGCGTACGTGGGCCTGGTGGACGCGAGCCCCACGTCGGCGTTCCGACACGGCAAACGACGTTGGCTGCTCGAGTGGCGCACGCGTCGCGCCGCCGATCCAGTGGCCGTGCTGGTCCACTGGGCCAAGGTCGAAGAGCAGGAGTTCGGCGACGCCGCGGCCGCCGCTGTGTTGCTCGAGCGAGCGGCGGCGCTGGACGCCGACCGCGTCGAGGCATGGCAGGAGCTGGCACGCACCAGGATGATGCTTGCCGAGCCAGCCGGGGCGCTCGCCGCCCTCGAGCGCGTCCGGGAGCTTGCGCCGGCCAACGTGGTGCTCACGCTCGAGCTGACGCTCGCTAGCTTGCTCGTCGAGCAGCTAAACCGGCCGCACGAGGCGCTAGCCTTGCTGGAGAGCGTGCTGAAGAGTGCCCCCGATGACGCGGCGGCTCGCCGGCTCGCGCTCGAGCTCAGCGCCGATCCGGTTACCTGTCTGGCTTCCGCTCGCGCCTTGGAGGAAGCCACGCGAGGCGACACTCCCTCCGCACGGGGACGCCTGCTGCTCGAGCTGCTGGCCCACACCGCGCCGCTCACCACTCAGGTCGACGCGCTCGCCGAGCGGCGACGCGGCTGGTATCGAGAAGGCCTCGACAGCTGCGCCGAAAGCGAGGCTCTCGCCTGGGCGGAGCGCGCCGCGGCAGAGCTCCCCGAGCAAGAGTCAGCGTGGGAGCGCGTGGAAGCGCGCTCCCTGGCGGCGCTCGAGCCGCTTGCGGCTGTTCGCGCCTATCAGGCAGCCCTGGAACGCTGCACGGACCCGCGCTTGGCCGAGCTCCTGGGACGTCGGCTGGTGCGTTTCGCGGACGAGCACGTGGGGCAACCCCGAGCCTTGGCGCCGGCGCTCGAGCGCTTGCTCAGCCTCGTCCATGACGCCCGCTGGGCGTTCGAGCGCATCAAATTCGCGCTCAGCAGTGAGCAGCGCTGGGATGCGCTGTTCCCCCTCTACGATCAGATGATCGCCGCTGCTGTCGACGAGGACGAGCAGGCAGCGCTGCTCGACCAAGCGGCCATCGCTGCGCGCGACGTGGCGGGCGACGCCGACCGCGCGATCGATTACTGGTCTCAGTACTTCGCGTTGCGTCCCGCGGACGCGCGCGTCGATCTCGCGCTCGAGCGGCTCTACGAACGTCAGAAGAAGACGCTGGAGCTCATCACACACCTGCTGCGCCGCGAGCCAAAGCTCGAAGGCGTGGAGCAGAGCCAGCTGCGGGAGCGGGTCGCCGGGCTGTGGCTCGATCTCGGCGAGGGCCCCAGCGCGCTTCGCGTGGTACTGACGTTGCCCGCTGCCGATGCGCTGGCGGGCTCGACGCTGAGGCTCTTGGAGCGCATCTTCGAGCTGGAGCAAGGCGGTTCCGCGGCAGGAACGCGCGACCCAGAGGTGGCGCGCGAGGCGGCGGACCACCTCAAGCAGCGCTACGCAAAGCTCGGTCGCCCGGCAGAGGTGGTGCGCGTGCTGAAGGCCGAGCTCCGCCTGGCGGAGCGAGCCGTCGAGCGTAGGGACCGGCTTGCGCACCTTGCCGAGCTGCAGCGTGAGCTATCGGACGCCGAGGGTGAGTTCGCGTCGCTCGGTGAGTTGCTCCTGCTCGAGCCCGAGCAGGACGCGCACCGGCAGCGGTTGGGCGAGCTTTCGGACTCGCCGGAGCGCCGAGCAGCCCTCGGGGAGCTGCTGGTCCAAGCGGCCGACAGCCGTGCTCAGTCGAAGCTCTTTCCGCGTCTGCTGTTCGACGCCGCCGACATCTGGCTTGGCTTGGGTCAGGCCTCGAGGGCCGCGGCGTTGCTCTCCCGGGTCGTCGAGGAGTCTCCCGAGCTGAAGCGCAAGCTGGCGGCAGCGCAGGCGCTGGAGCGGCTGCTGCTCGCAAGCGGGCAGGCGGAGGAGCGCTGCGCCGTGCTCTGGCGCATCGCGGAGCTCGACCCGACTCCGAGCGGGCGGCGCGCTGCGCTGCTGGAAGCCGCGCGCGTTGCCCTCGACGAGCTGGGTGACGCGGCGCGCTCGGCGCGCGCTTACGAGGCGCTGCTCGAGCGGGAGCCCACCGACCGCGAGCTGATGGACGGCCTGGTCCGCTCGTTGCAATTCGCGGAAGAGTGGGACAAGCTGGTGGCGGTCCTGTCACGCCGAGCGGAGCTCGAGCCGAATACGTACCAGGCGCACCGGGATCTGGCGGCGGCCGCGCGCGTGTTCGCGGCGCGGCTAGCGGCACCCGAGCGCGCCATCGAGACCTGGTACGCCATTCGTCAGCGCTTCGGCCACGACACGGAGAGCTTCGAAGCGCTTTCCGGCCTGCTCGAAGACCGCCTCCGCTGGGACGAGCTGTGTGCTCTTCTGCAACAGGAAGCGCTGGTCGCCACCGACCCGGTGCCGCTTTACGCGCGGCTCGCCCAGGTGCACCGGCTCTTCACGGGCGACCAGAAAGCCGCGCTCGCAGCCTACGTGCTCGCTGGCGACGTGGTCTCCGCGGGGGAGCTGCTGTGCGAGAGCCAAGGTCTGGTCACCGACGACCCGAGCTTGCCGCTCGAGCTCTCCTACAAGCTCGAAGAAGCTCAGGGCTTCGCGGAGGCCGAACGGTTATTGCGGCGCCAGCTCGAGCACTATGGGCCGCGCCGCCCGCCGCGCAGCATTGCCGTTCACCTGCGGTTGGCCGAGCTGCTGCACCATGCCGGACGCACGGGCCCTGCGCTGGTCGAGCTCGGTGCTGCCGTGGAGCACCATCCTTCGAGCGCAGCGTTGCTCGCGGCCCTGGGTGCGCTGGCATTGCAGGAGGCAGAGCTCGAGCGCGCGGAGCAGAGTTATCGCGCTCTCTTGCTCCTGCTCGGTAGCGGCACGCAAGAGCCAGGGGTGGAGCTTTCGCGCGCTGAAGTGTATCTGTTGCTGGCTGACATCGCGCAGAAGCGCGGAAGGGCGCAGCAGGCGGAGGACCACGTGGCTTCCGCGTTCGAAGCAGCACTCGGAAGCGAGGAGGAGGCCCTCGCGCTCGAAGGCGCCCTGCGACGCCGGGGCCTGCAAGCGCTGCTGGAGCGAGCCATCGCAGAGCGGCTGGAGCGCACCCGCGACCCACTGAAGATCGCCACGGCACTCTGCGACCTTCTGGAGGCCAGCATGGTGTTTGGTGAGCTCGAGCCCACCGCGGCGGAGCGCGCGCGCCGCACGGCCGAACGCGCTGGCGCCACGCTGACGACCAGCACGCCGCCGTCGGCTTGGTTCGCTCTCGTGGCTGTCTACGACCGGCTGGGTGACGTCGACGGCGCCTGTGAGCTGCTCGAGCGCTTCGTCGGCAGCGGCGCCCCATCGCAAGAGCTGACCTTGGCGGAGCTCGAGCTGGCACGACGCTGGCTGGGGCGACCGGAGCGACGCAGCGCAGCGATTGCCCAGTTGTGGTCGAGCGTGCGGCGCGACGCGGTCAACGCGGAGGCCTGGGAGCTCCTGCTGGGAGCGCTCTCCGAGCCGGCCGCACGCGAGGAGCTTTTGAGCTTGGTCGACGCTCAGCTGCAGCAGGACGAAAAGGCCGGAGACCGCCGGCGAATTGCCGCGTTACGCTGGCGCCGAGCGGAGCTCGTCGAGCAACTCGGACGCCGCGAGGAAGCGCTTGACCTCTACCGCTCACTGCTGAGCAACGACGACGACGGACAGCGTGCTCTGCGCAGCGTGGCGCGGCTTCAGGAGGAGCTCGGCGCCCCGCCCCTGGAGCTCGCCGCCAGCTGGGAAGCCGTGCTCGCGACAGAGCGGGGAGAGCGAGCGGCGGCGCTGGCCCAGCAGCTCTATGACTTGCGCTTGGGCCTGGGCGACGAAGCAGGTGCGCTGCGCGCGCTGGAATGGGGCTTCGCGGCCGATCCGCGCCACGCAGGCATCATCGACGCCTTGCTCACGCGCTACGCGGCGAGCGGAAACTGGCAGGCAGCGGTCGAGCGCCTCGAGCAGGCCGTGGCGCTGGCTCCTCAGGAAGCGAGCCTGAAGCTGCGGCTCGCCCAAGCCTACCACGAGCGCGGCACTTTCGAGGAGGCGCTCCAGATGCTCGGCGCTGCCACTGACGCCGGCGCTGGCGAGC
>DASQDA010000167.1:0-2055 GCA_035634435.1 Polyangiaceae bacterium | reverse complement strand
GCCGCGGTTCTTGTATCCGAGAACGCCCGCGCAATACCCAAGAGACCGTGGGATGAGCTATTCGTCCGCTCTACGTTGAAGTGCCGCTGCTGCTCGGATTGCATGGTTGGCCTCCACTCAATCCGTCCGGGTGTCGCTCCTCGGCGGGACGCACTCTGTGGCGATCGCGCGGTCCTCCACCTGGAGGGGCAGGGACGTGGCACCGGCGATTCTTACGGCGAGCGGTGCGCCGGGGAACAGGCTCGGCGCCGGGCACAGGGCACGCGCCGGGGCCGCGCTCTGCCACGGGAGCGACCCTGGGGTGCTCGCTCGCGTGCCGCGCGTTGACATACCGAGCCCTCGTGCAACAAGCGGGCCGCCCTTCCCCTAGGATTCGGCCACTGGCGATGTCTCGATGCGGGCGAATTCGCTCTAGCTCGGGCTGGAAGCGGCGCGACACGTGCGCATAGAAGTCTCAGTGTCCTAGTCTGCCACGCGCATTGTTGCGGGATTACTTCGTGTTTGAAGCCGTGCCGGCGGGGCACGCTGGCCACGATTGTCACGCGTAGATTCCACTTGTCCCGCTGGCTGCGGCGTTTCAGCCCGGCAGTGTGGCGTAGTGGGCACGCCCCGTGCTTTGAGCGAGGCTATGATCTCGCGTGCCATGCTGCCTGTAGAGCTTCCCCCGCGCTTGCGCGCACAGGCGGCGAGGGAGAATGCCAATGCGGTTCTCCGCTGGACCCTGCTCGTCCTCGCGTTCGGGGCGTTTCTTGCCGTCCGCTCGTTGTGGGCCCCGGTCTTGCTGGCGGCGTGGACTGCCATCCTGGCCCAGCCGCTCCACGCGAAGCTAGCCGCTCGGGTCCACGGCCGCAGTGGCGCAGCCGCCGTCATCACGGTGCTACTCGTCCTGGTGGCCCTCGTGCCGCTTTTCGTCGTCGGGCTGTCGCTGTTCGGGGCAGCCGTCGATCTGGCGGAGAGCCTGCAAAAGAGCGGTGGCGTGCCCGGCGCTCTCAAGGCGTTCGTGGTGAGTGAGCCGAGCCTGTCCGTCGCGGCGTGGGACGCGCAGCGCGTCTTCGAGATGGCGCGTCAGCATGGCTCGGGCGCCGTCACGGCGGCTAGCCGGGTGTTCGGGGCGGCGGCCAGTATCATCATCGGCTTGTTCGTCTTCGTTTTTGGCTTCTATACATTCCTCGTCAAGGGCCGACTGGGGTGGGCCTGGCTGCTCGACAACTCGCCGCTGCCGCGACAGCACCTGCTGCGCCTCGGCAACGCCTTCGTGGAGACCGGCCGCGGCCTGTTCATCGGGGTGGGTCTCACCGCGCTGATTCAAGGCGCGATCGCGACCACCGGATATCTGCTCATCGGCGTGCCCCAAGGCCTGGTCCTGGGCCTGCTCACGGCCTTCGCTGCATTGATTCCCTCGATCGGAACCGGCCTGGTCTGGGTGCCGGTGACCATTGCTTTGTACTTGAGCGGCAATACGGGTGGGGCCATTGCCATGGCAGCAGTGGGCTGCTTCATCTCGCTCATCGACAACTTCAGCCGTCCGGCGCTCTCGCGCTACGGGCACCTGCAGCTCAACGCCTTCGTCGTGTTGATTGCCATGCTGGGTGGCATTACGGCGTTCGGCACATGGGGTCTGCTTCTCGGCCCCCTGCTCGTGCGCTTGGTCGTCGAGGGCGTGGAAATCTGGCATGACGTCACGCGTCCGCCGACCGTGGAGGAGACGCCGCCGGTGGCCTGAGGCTCAGTCGTCCTCGCCGGCAGAGCCCCGCAGGCCGAGAGCCTTGGCCTTCTTGTAGAGATGACTGCGCTCCAGACCGAGCGCGCGTGCCGTGGCAGCCATCTGGCCACCCCAATGCTCGATCGCTTCCTCGAGGATAGTTCGCTCCGCTTCCTCGGCGAGAACCCGGAAAGGCACCCCTGGCCGATAAAGCCCAGCGGGCGCGGGAGCGCCACCCATCCCTGCGAGCCGCTCGACGTCGGCTGCGGTGACAGCGTCATCCGGGTTCAAGATGACCAAGCGCTCGATCAGGTTCTTCAGCTCGCGGACGTTTCCCGGAAAGGGTAAGCGCC
>DASQDA010000166.1:0-8090 GCA_035634435.1 Polyangiaceae bacterium | reverse complement strand
CAGCATAGCCGTGGTCACCGCCAGCGGGCTCGGAGCTCTGCCGCAGGGCGACCGCGCGCTCTTCGAGCCAGGTGCTCACTTCTTGATAGAGCTCTTGCGCGTGCAGGGGCAAGAGCTCGCCGCCAGCTCGACCGCCGCGATGTTCACTTTGCTGTGGGCATGTGTCGTCCTTTCGTTCACGAGCGCGTTCATGTTCGAGCAGTGGCAATCCGGCGACCCGAAGCTATCGGCGCTCTGCCAGCGTGCGTTCCGACGAACCCCTCGATTTCTCGCGCTCAGCGCAGTCGAAGGGGTGTCGTGGGTGATCGCCGCCTTCATCGCCCTTACGTTGTCGCAAAGCGTGCTCGCGACGGCGACGGCGCTTTCGGAGCCACAGCGCGACGCTCTGGCGCTCCTAATGCTCTGCGCTGCGCTGCTGCCAGCCATGGCCGCCTCCGTCGTTGGTGACGCGGCGCGCGCAGCCAGTGGGGTCGGAGCGTCGACGTGGTCACGAACCTTGGGGCGCGCCCTCCGCGTCACGCGCGCCCACGCCGCGCGGCTGGGGGCCGGCTGGGCGCTCGCCACGGGGGTCGGCACACTCAGCGTTGCCGTCGGCGCGCGCGCCGCCGAGCTCATCGACGTTGGAGCCGGGGGAGGCTATCGCGTGGGCGCTGTCCTCGCCGTGCACCAGCTGGTGCTGTTGGTGCTGGTGGTGGTGCAGTCGCTGTGGGTGGCACGGGTGTGTGCCTCGGAGCTGGCTACTGGCCCACGGATGGGTCGCCCAGCAGGCGACGATACACCTGCTCGTAGCGACGTGCCGGCCGATCCCAGCTCAAGTCACGGCGCATGACGCGCCGTCGCAGACGCGAAAATCCGGACGTCGCGTAGGCGGACACGGCGCGCTGAACGGCCCCCAGCAGCGCGTCTTCTTCCCCTGCGCCGTACAGGAAACCGCTCCCGGTTTCGAGCTCCGCATCCGCGTCCACGACGGCGTCTGGCATGCCGCCGCGAGCTTCCGCCACTGGCAAGGCGCCGTAACGTTGCGCCACGAGCTGGACATGACCGCACGGCACCTCGCCCTGTGCGCTCAACACGAAGTCGGCGCCCGCCACCAGGCGCCGTAGGTCGACGCCTTCCCCCTTCGGCGACACGGCTAGGTCACCGGCGAAGCTGGTCCGCAGGCGCGCAAGCTCCGCCGCGGTTGCGGCCGCGGTCTTGCCGGCAGCGACGACGGCGACGTCCAGCTCGAGGATGCGCGGCAAGGCTGCCAAGAGGGCGCGCTGGCCCTGAGGATCCATCCCGTCGAGAAAGATGACGATGAGCGGGCGCTCCGGCACCAGCTCGAGCTCCAGGGCACGCAGCAAGGCGGTTTTACAGCGTCCCTTGTTGCTTGGATCCTCGGCGTCGAAGCGGCTCTCCAGGCCGGGGTCAGTAGCGGGATTGAAAATAGCGTAGTCCACACCGTCGAGCACCCCGACGATTGGCTCGGCGAGCTGAGCGACCGTGTGGCTCAGCGGACCGCGCCCGAGCAGATCGGCGTAGCTGGGCGAGACGGTGGTCACCGCCCGCGCAGCCAACATGCCGAGCCGCAGGAACGAAACGCGCTGACCGACCCGCGCTCGGGCGTCGTCCACTGCGGGGCCCAGCAGCCGAGCCGCGGCGGGGTTGAAAGTCTTCTCTTCACTCAGGCCGTGGATGGTGAGCACCGTGGGCGGAGCCCCCTCGCCGCGGATCAGTCCCGCAGCGGGAGCCGCCGGCCAGTCGTGAAGGTGAACGATGTCGAATGGCTTTTTGTGCTCACGGCGTTCGCGCACGAACGCTGCGGCTGCGCTGGCCAGCAGGGCCGCCCGCTCAGCGTCGCTTTCGTCGGCGCCGGAGGCGCCGAACATCGGCCCATTCTCGGTGAAGGCTGGGCTGTCGAAGAGTACGAGCGAAACGCCGGAGGCGAGCTGCCCATCGAGCACGGTGACCTCCAGGCCGGAGTGCAGCACCAATGGGCTGAGCCGTCGCGCTAGCAGCATGCCTGCCGCCTCGAAGCCCGCTGACTTCGGCAGGGCAACCGTCACCTGGTGGCCGAGCTGGCGCATGGCCTTCGAAAGGGCCGCGATCGAATCTGCAGCCGGCGTTACCCGCGCTTGCGGCCCCAGTTCGGCGGCCACCATCAAAACGTCCATCGAGGCTCGTCTACACCAAATAGGGCAGAATAACCAATGCCGGAGCCCGGAAAGTAGGCTCTAGCGGGCAAAGCATCGACCTGCGCTGGCGTTGCCAGGGAAACACGGCTGGGGCCACGCCTCACGACCCCGGGCGGAAACGCACCCCCGCCGAGAGCTGGCGCGGCGACGGCCACGCTTTGGGAGCACTTCGCAACGTGATATAGGCTGCGCCGCGCACTCATGGACGATTTGATTCGCAAGGCGGCGGTCCTCGAAGAGGCACTGCCGTACATCCGCCGTTTTCACAACCGCACCGTCGTCGTGAAGTATGGCGGCCACGCCATGACCGACCAGGCGTTCAACGAGAGCTTCGCCAAGGACGTGTGCCTGCTGCGCTATGTCGGCATCCGGGTGGTGGTCGTCCACGGTGGCGGCCCGCAGATCAACCGTATGCTCGACCGCGTCGGCATCCGGAGCGTGTTCAGCGGCGGGCTGCGCGTCACCGACGACGACACCATGGACGTGGTCGAAATGGTGCTTGGCGGCGGCGTCAATTCGGAGCTGGTGGGCCTCATCTGCCACCACGGCGGACGCGCGGTGGGACTGTCGGGGCGCGACGACCGATTCATGCGCGCGCGTCGGCACGAGAAGGTGGAATCGAAAGACGAGCACGGGCATCCGATCCTCGTCGATCTCGGGCGTGTGGGCGAGGTCGAGCACGTGGACGCGGGCATCGTCGAGCAGCTCATCGCCAGCGGCTTCATCCCGGTGATTGCGCCCATCGGCGTCGACGTCGAGGGTCACTCGCTCAACGTGAACGCCGACACGGCTGCCGGCTACGTCGCCGGCGCATTGCGCGCGGCGAAGCTGGTTTTGATGACGGACGTCGAAGGCGTGCGAGGCCGCGACGGCGAGCTCATCCGTTCGCTGGACGCACCAGAAGCCGAGCGTCTGATCGCCGAGGGCGTCATCAACGGCGGCATGATCCCGAAGGTGCGCTGCGCGCTCGACGCGGTGACGCTCGGCGTCGAAAAGGTACACATCCTCGACGGCCGCCGCTTGCACGCGATCTTGCTCGAGATCTTCACCGACCAAGGCGTGGGCACCGAGATCCGACGCAGCACCGTGCGCTGAGCGCGCGCCGCCTCCCCAATGACGCGCTCGGAGCCTCCGGCCACGCTGATCCGACCGGCAGAGGTGGCTGAGGATGCAATCTTGCGTGCCTTGCGTGTACCGGCCGAAGCGGCCGGCATGCGGCTCGACGTGTTCGTTCACACTCAGCTCCGCCACACGAGTCGCACGCGGGCTCGGGCCATCATCGAGCGTAGCGCCTACTCCGCTCAGGGCCGGCGCCTGGCTGCCAGTGACCGAGTGCGCGCAGGTGAGGTGATCGCTTTGTGGCGCGAGCCCTTCGAGGGTGACGAGGCGCAACCCGCCCTCCCCGTCCTGTACGAGGACCCACATCTGCTCGTCATCGACAAGCCACCGCTCATTGCCGTGCACCCCTCGGCCCGTTACCATCACCACACCGTCAAGAAACGCCTCGAGGTCGAGCGCCCTGGTGAGTTCCTGGCGCTGATCCATCGTCTCGACCGCGAGACCAGCGGAGTCTTGTTGTTGGCACGGTCGCCCGAGGCCGAGCGGGCTTTCAAATGGATGCTCGAGGATCGGTCACGCCTGGAGACGGCGGACGCTGCTCACGACGATTTTCAGAAGGAATACCTCGCCATTGCCAAGGGAACGCCAGCGGACGGTTCAATCGACCTGCCGCTCGAGCTCGATCCCGACAATGCACTGCGGGTGAAGATGCGCATCGCGGCGCCGGGCACGGGAATGTGGGCGCGCACTGCCGTACGGGTTGCGGCGACTCGCGGCCATTACTCACTCGTCGCCTGTGGCCTCCACACCGGGCGCCAGCACCAGATCCGCATTCATCTGGCCAGTCTGGGCCATCCGGTCGTGGGCGATAAGCTGTACGGAAGCGACGAGCAGCTGCTGGCTCGCGCCGCGGATGGCGAGCTCAGCGCCGACGACCTCGCCTTGCTCGAGCTGCCGCGGCACGCACTCCACGCTCATCGTTACCGGCTGCGTCACCCGCTGACCGCTGAGGTTCTCGAGCTCGTCTCACCCTTGCCTGCCGACCTCCAGGTTTTCTGGGACGGGCTCGGCTGAAGACGGCGGTGGTGCTCGCGGGCCAGCTCGCTCCTCGGGTAAAGTCAAGCGAGCTGACTCCAGCGCGCGGTGTCGCGTCCCCTGGCGAGCGCCTGCCAGAATCGCGCCCGAGAAGTCTCTTGTCGGCCGAGCGCGCACAGGTTTCCGTTGACGGCGCACTCGCCTTTGGATAACCGGGCGAGGCATGCCGATTCGCCGCGCCTTGCTGTCTGTCTCCGACAAAACCGGAATCGTTGATTTTGCTCGCGCCCTCGTGGCGCGTGGAGTGCAGCTGCTTTCGACCGGCGGAACGTACAGCACGCTCATCGCCGCCAACGTCGCCGTAGAGAGTGTGGAGTCCTATACCGGCTCGCCGGAGGTAATGAGCGGCCGCGTCAAAACGCTACATCCGCGGGTCCACGGCGGCATCCTTGCGCGGTCCGACATCGATGATGCCGACCTAGAACGCATCGGTGCTCTGCCCATCGACCTGGTCATCGTCAACCTCTACCCCTTCGAAAAAACCCTCACCAAGTCTGGAGCCACCTACGAGGAGCTGATCGAGAACATCGATATCGGCGGTCCCAGCATGCTGCGTTCAGCGGCGAAGAACCACGAACGCGTGACGGTGCTCTGTGATCCGGCCGACTACTCACCGCTGCTGCGGGAGATCATCCGTGAAGGGGACGTCACGCGCTCGACGCGAGCTCGATTAGCCGCCAAGGCCTTCGCTCATACCGCCGGTTACGACGCAGCCATCAGCGGGTGGCTCAGTTGCCGCGGCGAAGATGACGGTTATCCCCGTTATTACAGCATCGTGCTCGAGAAGGCCTATGGCCTACGTTACGGCGAAAACCCGCATCAGACCGGCGCATTTTATCGCGAGCGGCACGCGGCGCCCGGTTCCTTGGGCATGGCGGAGAGCCTCGGTAGCGGCGCGAAAGAGCTGAGCTTCAACAACATCGTGGACGTCGACGCAGCGCTCGATGCGGTGCGGGAGTTCGAAAATCCAGCCGCTGTCGTGGTTAAACACACCAATCCGTGCGGTGTAGCGACGGCGCCAACCTTGGCAGATGCATACCGCAGCGCGCGCGAGGCCGACGCGATGAGCGCCTTCGGCGGCATCGTCGCGCTCAATCGCGAGGTCGATGACGCGACCGCACAGATCCTCGCCGAGACGTTCCTGGAGTGCATCATCGCACCCGGATTCTCGGCAGGCGCGCTGGAGCGCCTCCGCGCCAAGTCGTCGCTGCGCTTGCTCGCGACGGGTGACTGGCTCTTCGCGGACCACGCCGACCGGCAGTTCAAACGCGTGGGCGGGGGCTTCGTGGTCGAAGATAGGGACCGAACCGGCATCGGCGAAGTCGAGGCAGGCCGAGTCGTCACCCGCCGGCATCCCAGCCAGCAGGAGTTGTCGGCATTGGACTTCGCATGGCGTGTCTGTAAACACGTCAAGAGCAACGCCATCGTGGTCGCCGGACCTGGCAAGAGCCCGGGCGTCTATGAGACGTTCGGCATCGGCGGCGGGCAAACAGCACGTGTCACGGCTGTGCAGATCGCGTGTGAGAAGGCCGCCGAGAACGCGCGCGGCGCCGCGCTCGCTTCAGACGCGTTCTTCCCGTTCCCCGACGGCGTTCAGGCTGCTGCACGAGCGGGCGTGCTGTCCATCGTGCAACCGGGGGGTAGCAAGAAGGACGATGACGTCATCAGGGCCGCGGACGATGCGGGTCTGGCGATGATCCTCACGAACGTGCGCCACTTCCGGCATTGAGCCGGAGGCAAAGTTAGCGGCTTGGACTAGCAAGTCCGCGCGCTCCCACTAGCGCTGCGCACGCCCAGTCCGGCGCTGCGAGCGTTGCGAGGGCGCGCTGCGAGCGCGCCCTCGGCTCGATTGCCGGGATTAACGCGCGCCGCTGCCACTGCCACTGCCGGATCGGCTACCGCCGCCGCCAGCGCCCGTCGTGCCGCTGCCCGTGGTGCCGCTGCCGCTGCCCGTCGTGCCGCTGCCCGTCGCGCTGCTGCCGCTGCCCGTCGTGCCGCTGCCGCTTCCCGTGGTGCCGCTGCCGCTTCCCGTGGTGCCGCTACCCGTCATGCCGCTTCCGGTGGTACCGGAGCCGCTTCCCATGTCGCTACCGCTGCCCATCCCCGAGCCGGTACCCGAACCGGTACCGGTTCCCGAGCCAGTGGTGCCCCACGAGCTCGAACCGTCAGTGCCGGAACCCGACGCCGCGTCCGTGCCCGTGCTCGGCATGGTCGAGTCGTAGCCGCTCGTCGCGGGCGTCGTGGTGCTGGAGGGAGATTCGGCCTGGCGGTCACTGCCACCACACGCCGAGATCGAGAACGTCAACGCTATCGGTGCAAGCCACGTGAGTCTGTTCATGATTGGTCCCTTTCGAATCCGCACGTACGCGCGGGTTGATTGTCGCCACCGGTGCCTTGCATCTCCCGTGCCCCGACGGTGCGGAATCACGCGTGAGCTCTCCGTGTGCTGCGCGGCACTGCTTCGAGCGGCTTTACAGCTGCTGGCTGCGAAGTGGTTGAATTGCCCCAAGTTCCTCGGGGCAAGCCGCCCCGCGGGTCGCCGTTTGGCGTGTGGCGAGTTGGACAGCGAAATCGTCCACGTAGACAATAGACATCGAAACTGAACGAGCGTGAAACCAGGGGCAGCGCATGCACAGCCTCGATGGCTACTTTGCTGGTCGACGCCGCGCCGGAACCCGTTCCACTCGATCCGGAGCGCACCGCAGTTTTGATCATCGACATGCAGCGCGACTTTCTCGAACCCGGGGGTTTCGGCGAGTCCCTCGGCAATGACGTATCTTTGCTCAACGCCGCCGTCGCACCGTGCCGCGCGCTGCTCGAGGTGGCCCGGCGCCGTGGACTGTTGATCGTCCACACGCGTGAAGGGCATCGACCCGACCTGAGCGATGCGCCGCGGGCCAAGGTGGAGCGTGGCGTTCCAAGTCTCCGTATCGGTGCTGCCGGACCGATGGGACGCATCCTGATCCGGGGCGAGCCAGGGCACGACATCATCGCGGCGCTCGCGCCCCTACCGGGCGAGCCAGTGGTGGACAAGCCTGGGAAGGGGGCCTTTTACGCCACCGATCTGCACGCTCTTTTGCACATTCGCTGCATCGAGACGCTCATCGTCTGCGGGGTCACGACGGAGGTCTGCGTCCACACGACCGTCCGCGAAGCCAACGACCGCGGCTACCGCTGCATCGTGCCGAGCGATTGCTGCGCGTCGTACTTTCCCGAGTTTCATCGAATCGGCCTTGCCATGATCCAGGCCCAAGGCGGCATCTTCGGCTGGGTCTCCGATTCAAAGCGGCTTATGGTCGCCCTCGGTTGAACCACCACGGCTCCACGGCTCCAACGCAACACATCTAATCTCGATGCGACGCGCGCTCGAGATGTTCATGACCGCCGTGATCGAGTGCTGACCACCGACGGGTGTGAAGTCGACCCCGCGCGCCCGTGCGCGCCCAGCAGCTCGGCTGCCAGGGCGCTTGCGGGCATGCCGCGTCACCAGTTCGGCCCATCAGCCCGAGACACCGCTCGGGCGTCGCAAATGTGGCCCGTCGCCGTCCGTCGACCTATGCACTTCGATAACAGCGACGGGATCCCATGGCGGCCATCAATCGAACCTGCAGTGTTTGCCACTCTGTTTTCGAGCTCCACTTTCGCTACCAGCTCGAAGAGAAACCCGATGCTCCCCCCAGCGGGGAGGAGGCGGCGCGGTATTCGTTTTACTGCTCGCAGCGATGCCTCGAAGCAAGTCACCGCGGCCGCGCCGATGGGCAG
>DASQDA010000165.1:0-7425 GCA_035634435.1 Polyangiaceae bacterium | reverse complement strand
GTCGAGCGCGCGCGATCAATCGTGTTAGAAGTTGACGGCATCGTCGCTCGAGGCGGATGGGTCGCCGGGGACGCATGGCAGGGCGTTGCGTGTGGAGGAGAGCTTGACCAATCGTTCGGGTCTGGGGGCCGTGGGGTTTATTCGCTTGGCGGGAGGTCTGGGTGTGGCGGCGGTCACGGCGCTGCCCCTCCTGCTGTCGGCCTGTTCGTCGCCGGGTGGGGGCGAAGAGGAAGCCATCTCCGAGGTCTCGGAGGCATTGGCGGGGACAGCGCTGTTCGTGGCGCCAACGACGTCGCTGAGCGCGGCGGATACGCTGCTCAGGAACCGCCTGCAAACGCTGGGGCTCAACGTTGTGGTGAAGGCGGCTTCGGCCACGGTAGCCGCGGACGCGAACGGAAAGATCCTCGTCGTGATCTCCTCGACGGTCGCGCCGGCGGACGTTGGTAGCAAGTTCCGCAACACCACAACCGCCGTAGTCACCTGGGAAAGTCAGATTTACGACGACATGGGCATGACCTCCACCGCCACGACCGAGTTCGGTACGGAGGCATCGCAGCTCAACCTGACTATCTTGACGAGCTCGCAACCCCACGCCATGGCAGCCGGTCGGGTCGGCAGCCCCACCGTTGCGACAAGCTTTGGTACGTTCAGCTGGGGCAAACCGAACAGCAACGCCATCCGTATCGCGGCCATCCCTGGGCAGCCCACGAAGGCAGCGATTTTCGCTTACGGGCCCGGCTGGACGATGCCGGGTCTCGTCGCGCCCGGCGCGCGCGTGGGATTCTTCTTCGGCGACACCACCGCGAGCGTGGCGGACGCGGACGGGGCGGCGCTCTTCGATGCGGCGATCACGTGGGCCGCGACGGCCAACGGAGACAGCGACGGCGACGGCCTCAGAAATGCCGTAGAGACCAACCTGCGCGTGTTCGTGGACAATACCAAGACTGGCACCAATCCGAACAACGCCGACACCGACGGCGACGCGCTCCGCGATGGGGACGAGGTGCTGGGGACCACCGCGGGCCTGAATCTACCGGCGATGGGGACCAACCCCCTGCGGCGAGACATCCTGCTGGAGCACGACTGGTTTCAGTGATTCGATCACGTGCGGGACTCACTCACACCGGCCGCCCGTAGCGGCGATTGACCGCGTGACCGCTGCGTTCGCGGCGGCGCCGGTGACCAATCTGAACGGCTCGAACGGAATCAACGTCATTCACGACTACGGGCAAGGCGGTGTCTTCACGGGCGGTAACCTGGTTGCGGACGCAAACGGCGTCATCCAGGGTGACGTCGCCGGGCCAGAGTATCAGAACCACAAGGCAAGCAACCTGGCTGCAGCACGACTGGGTTACTTCCACTACGTCCTGCACATGCACAACTTCAACACGAACAGCGGCAGCACGGGCGTTGCGGAAATCGTCGGTGACGATCTCATCGTCTCACTGCAGTGCTCGATTTTGAGCGTCAACGTTGCCAACACCATCATGCATGAGCTGGGGCACAACCTCGGCCTGCGGCATGGTGGCGACGTGAACACCAACAACAAGCCGAACTACAACTCGGTGATGAACTACCTGTACCAGTTCGCGGGTGTCGATACGAATTGCGTGTCCGGAGGCGACGGCGTGCTCGACTATGGCCGCAATCAGCGCGCGGCACTCAACGAAGCGGCGCTCTCGGAGACTGCCGGCATCTGCAACGGAGTGGACTGGGACTGGAACGGCAACGGAGCCATCGACGCAGCCACGGTCGTGGCTGACATCAACGCGGACTTCAGCTTCTCGACCCTTACCGATCACAACGACTGGGGCAGCATCGTGTACAACGGCGTGGGTTCCGCGGCCGCGTTCTCCAGAGCGCAGCAGGAGCTCGTGACCTGCGACAACCCAGTGCCACGGCCGTAGCGCCGCTGGCCGCCGCCCGACAGCGTGTTCTGGACGAGGGTGCCGAACGGGTTGCGAGACCGAGGCGAAGCTCGGTGCCATGCATCGACGGGCGCGCAGGTAATTTGAGCGGGGTGGGTCCGAGATAGCCGTCACCACCTCTCGCTCCAAGGCCCAAGTCGGCCTTCGCGGCTCACGTTGAGCAAGAGCGGCTCGGCAAGAGCTGCTCAGATTGAGCAGCGCCGCCTCTGAAGCGAGCACGCAGCTAGCAATCGTGCGAGCAATTGCGAGGCACGACCGTTGCTAAGGGCTCGGTCGTAGTCACGGGGTCGAGCGCGCGTTTGGGTAGCCTGACGCGCTGGGCAAAACCGTGGAAAGGAAATCGATCATGAACCATTGGGATTGGACTGGCTTAGTGGGCGCTCGTCGTTGGCTCGTTCTGGTTGGCGCAGCGCCGCTCGCTGCCTGCGGTCCGGCTGACGCGCAGTCGACCGAGAGCGAAGCCATCGCGCAGACGCGCGCCGCGGTCGTCGACTGTTCGACGATCACCGCAAACGACAGCGGACCGAGCGCGAAGCAGGTGCTGAGCGTGCTCAAGGACGGCGTCCTCGCGGCGACCAAGCAGGACGCGGGAAGTGTCTTTTCGTTGGTGGGCAGCATCTTCGAGCTGACCGGCGGACCGTCAGTCGACGATCGCATCACGGAGCTCAACGCAAAGCTCTTCTGTCTCGCTCAGGCGCTCGATTGGAAAATGGTGGCACTCGACTACAACACCAATCAGTTCGCGCCCGTCAGCGCGGCGTGGATGGAGGGGCAATCGGTAGGCTTCTCACGCCAGAGCCCGTACGACGTTTCCTCTCACATTGCGACCATCGCCGCCGGCGGGCACGTGATGTTCGGGCGCCTGTACAACCCTGGCGATCCAGCCACGAACGGCAACTGGAAGAACGTCATCAGCGACAACCGTCCCAACGTCGTCAACAACCAGGTCTTCGACTGGCGCATGGCGTTGCCGGGATTCACGCGGCTGGTCGCCGCGCGGCTCGCGATCATCGCCATGATGGACCCGAGCTTCCGCACGAATGGCCTGTGGAACGCTGAGCTCGGCGACGGCACGCCCGGGTTTCCTGGCTACCGGGGCGTGTTGAAGGCGCGCCTCGACGAGATGCTGGCGGGCGTTCGCTGCGATTTCAAGGACCGTTTGCAAGCTCAGATTCAAATTGGAGGTCGCCTTTCTCACAGGTACGTCCGTACGGAAATCGGCTGCGCCGACGTAAACACCGGTCTGAGCTCCATCACCTCCTTCAACAGGGCAGACGGCGCAACCTGCAACAGCGGAGCTGGGTCAGCGGCCGTATTGAGCTGCCTGTCCCGTCTGCCGAGTCAGGCCTCCGTGTCCTCAGACTTGGATACCATGCGCCGCAACCTGCTGCTTTCGATGCCGGTGTTCGAGCTCCAGTCGATGATTGACACGTTGACCCACTTCACGCGGCGGATGCCGGACCTCACCGAGGTGCGAGAGCGAATTCCGGTCGACGCAGCGCCAGGGCTGTGCTTGGACGTCCCCGGAAGCAACTCGGCCCCCGGCACGGCGCTTCAGCTCTATTCTTGCAATGCGACGGCGGCGCAGCAGTTCTCGTACGATCGCGCGAATCAGACCATCCGCAACCCCTCGCTCGACAAGTGTGTGCAGGTCCGTCCGATTCCTTGGGGCAGCCCTGGCCTCGACAACCGGTGGCCCGGTGCGGTGGCGGAAACCGCGGACTGCACGTCTCCTCCGATCACGCGGCAGAAGTGGACGTACGATCCGGAGCAACAGACCATTCGCAGCGCGCTCGGTACCGTGCTCGACGTGCAGTACGGAACATTTGCAGACCATACGCCCGTGTGGCTTTGGGACTACAACAACAGCGACGCTCAGCGCTGGCACGCTGATCGGTAGGCAAGCGATTGCGCTGGATGGGCTGCTGCGGCCGCAGCGTGGGGGCGCGGTGCACGAGGGCACCGGGGTTGGCCGAAGCGCTGGTGTCAGTGCTCGATGGTCAGATTCGTGTGGCGGAACGTGGAGAGGTCGGCGAGCTCGAGGTGGTGCACGAGCTCTGAACCGCGGATCCGCCCGCACGAGGCCGACGTTGACCTCAGAGATCCCTTGGCGCGCCCCGTAGGATTCGAACCTACGACCCTCGGATTCGAAGTCCGATGCTCTATCCAGCTGAGCTAGGGGCGCATGGTCGTCGCTGCCGACGACCGCGCGGAATGTTCCCGCTAAACCGCGGGACGTCAAGCTCGCTCCGGGGGGGGCCACGTGCTTCGGCGGCGCCTGCGGACGAGGCCAAAAGCGCGGGCTCAGCGCGGGGCGGTTGCAGCGGTGCCCCTGGGCTAGGTAGCGTGGCGCCCGCGAATGCCCAGCACTTCCATGCCGCCGCCGGCCGCCGAGGCGGTGCCGCGCCTGGACATTCGCGATCCGGACGTATGGCTGAAGGCGCTCGCCTGGACCACCATCGTCGGCTCGGCCCTGCTCATCCTGACGTTCTCGTTCGGTCGTGACCAAGGCGTGTTTGCCCTGGTGGGGCGCGGGCTCCTGGAGGGCAAAGTTCCCTATCGAGACCTGTGGGATTTCAAGCCGCCAGGGATCTTCTTCGTCTACGCCGCAGCCCAAGGGCTGTTCGGTACCGCGAACATGATGGCGCCGCGACTGCTCGAGGTGCTCGCGCTGTTCGCAAGCGTGATCTGTTTGCGCAACATCGCTGACGTCTTCTTCGAAAACCGAACCATCGGGCTGGTGGGTGGCGCCGTCGCCGCCTTGATCCACGCGCAGATGGACTTCTGGCACAGCGGCCAGCCCGAGACCTTCGGCGCCACGGCCACCTTGGTAGGCATCTGGCTGACGGCACGCGAGCACAACGGCCGGCGTGTGTTGACGTTCGTGCTGGTAGGGGTGACTTTTGGCGCCGCAGCGCTGCTAAAGCCACCGCTCGGAGGTGGCGCGCTGGTCTGCGCCGCCTATCTTGCGCAACGGGAGCGCACGCAAGGGGCCAGCGTCCGGGGGGCGCTCCGAGCCGTGGCCGGGGTGCTCGGCGGCTTCGTGTTGCCGCCGTTGGTGTGTGTCGGCTGGTTCTGGGCTCACTCGGCCCTCGCCGATCTGTACTGGACGCTCGGCGAGTTCACGCCCGGCTATACCACCCTCAGCTGGGAAGGCCGCCGCGCTTCCGACATGCTCTATTACGCGATCGAGCAGGGCTTCTTCGGCTTCTCTGCGATCGCTGCTGCAGGGGTGATCGCGGCCGTCGCGATCTCTCCGTTGCACCTGCGCGAGCGCGAGGGACTCTTCTTGTTCCTTGGTGTGATTGCCGTGCACCTGGCGGGGATCGCGATGCAGGGCAAGTTCTACCCCTACCACTACGGCGCCACCTTGCCGTTGATAGCCGCCATCGCTGGGCTCGGGCTCTACAAGCTGTGGCGCCGCTGCCTGGTCGGCGGAGCTGGCGGCGTCATCGCGTTCTTCTCCTTCGTCGCCATTGCGGTGCCCATGCGCTATGCGGTGCGCGACTTGCCGCAGTTCTTCGGCGACCGCTCGCTCGTCCGCCTCAAATACCTGCTGCAGATACCGCCGTACGACTCACGTGAGGAGATGGACGCACAGCTTGCGTACGTGAGTGACTACAACCTGCTCGCCAACCGCGAGGTCGCGCGCGAGGTGCAGGCGCACACGAAGCCCGAAGAAGCCATCTTCGTGTGGGGCTTCGAGCCGTCTATCTACTGGCTTTCCAGGCGGTCGCCGGGTAGCCGCTTCATCTACAACGTGCCCCAGCGCAGCTTCTGGCAGCAAACGCATGCGCGCCGTGAGCTGATGCGGGACCTTGCGCAGAGTCGACCGGCGCTGCTCGTGGTGCAAAGCCAGGATGTGTTCCCCTACCTCACGGGTCGCGAGCTCGACTCGAGCGGTGAGGTCGCGTATTTCCCCGAGCTGTCGCAGCTGATTTCCTCGGAGTACCGACTGGTGAAGCTGATAGAGGACTTCGAAATTTACGTGCGAGCCCCCGAGCTTTGAGGCGGCGTCACGTAGGCGGCGCGGCAAGCAGCTCTACGACGAGCTGATCGAAGCTCGGCGCCACGAGCTCGGGTCTGACGAGCGGCCCGTCGCGCAGCGGACAGAGCTCGCAGCGACTTTGCGAGAAGACCAGCGCCGAGCGAAGGCCCGCTGCCTGCGCCGCTTCCACGTCCGCCGTTGAATCACCTATCATCCAGCTTTGCCGCGCGTCCAGTCCCAGGCCGTCCACCAGCGCGGTCAGCATCCCCGGTCTGGGCTTGCGGCAGTCGCAGTCACGGACGAGGGCCGCCTCACCCCGCGGGTGGCCCGTGGGGTGGTGCAGGCAAACCTCGAGGGCCGCGATGGCGACGCCATGAGCAGCCAGCAGCCCGAGCAGCGCGTCGTTGGTGCGTTGCACGGCGGCGCGCGAGAACTGACCCTTGGCGGGTCCCGGTTGATTCGTCGCGATCGCGAGCACGAAGCCGGCCTCCGACAACGCAGTGAGCCCGCTGACGACACCCGGTAGCAGCATCAGCTGGTCCGGGTGGAAAGCAACGTGGATGCTGCCGGTCTCCTCGTCGCGCACCACATCGATCAGAGTGCCATCTCGATCCAGCACCACTCCCGCGCGACCGAACCTCACGGCGTCCGCTCGCTGGTGGGCCACACGTCGTAGCGGGAGTGGCGACGGCTGCCCACCCGCAGCGTTCGCGCCAGACGAATGAACGTCCACGTCGTGCCGGCTAGCTTGCGCAACTTCGAAGCGCCGACGCGCTCGTGATAGTCGATGGGGATTTCCACGACATGGTAGCCGCTGCGCGCTGGCCACAGCAGGGTGTCGATGGGTAGAGCGTCGCCGCTGCCATCGAAGTCGAAGTTGCGGATCGTGCTCGCCCGGTAGCCGCGCATGCCGCTGTGCAAATCGCCCACGGCGATGCCGTCGAGCGCTCGTGCGCACAGCACGAAGGCCCGGTTGGCAGCGAAGTTCGCGAGCGGCATCGCCGCCGGGCGGCTGCGCGTGCGCGCGCCGTTCACCACGTCCACGCCGAGCTCGAGAATGCGGCGGATCTGGGGGATGTAGTCGGCGGGGTAGGTGAAGTCACAGTCCAGATAGATGAGCGCCTCGCTCTCCGTGGCCGCTTCGTACATCAAGAGCTCCATCGCCGGTCCATGTCCGCGCGGTGGGAGCTGGCGCAACACCCGCGCGCCCATGCGTTCGGCGATGATGGGGGTTTGGTCTTTGCGCGAGCTGTCCACGCACAATATCTTGGCGTCAGGGGCTTGCGCCCGAATGGCGTCGATCATTTTCGCCATGCTCGGCTCCTCGTCCATGCTCAACATGCCGACGGTGAGCGAGAGCGGGCCGGGCAACGGCTTCTTGCGCGCCACGATGACCTGCTCGTCGGCGAGCAGGTCGCTGGCGAGCCCGGCGCCGGACTCGAGAAGCTCCAGCCCCGCCGCGCGCGCCCAGGTTTCAGCAGCTGCGCGGTCATGGAAATGAGCGCGGCG
>DASQDA010000164.1:0-4098 GCA_035634435.1 Polyangiaceae bacterium | reverse complement strand
CGATCGCGGAGGCGTTCCACGGGGGCTGCTCGGGCCGCGTTGGCACCAGCACCGTCCCATCGGCGTGCGCGGTGGCCGCGGGACGTGCGCCGAGCAGCACGTCTGGCTCGAGGCTGCGGAGAGCCGGCGAAGGGGTGAGCTCCGCGCACCCCAGCACCCGTGCAACGCTCTCGGCCAGGCTGCCGGCGCGGGCCGACTCTGCCGGCAACGCCAAGACGAGCTCACGGCGCGCGCGCGTCATGGCCACGTAGGAGAGGCGCTGGCGTTCCGCCGTGGCACGCAGCCGGGCCTCCTCGGACCACTCGCCGAGCGCTGGCGTTGCGATCGGTCCTTCCTCGCTGCGATGACGCACCACCAGCTCGGCCGTTCCATCGTCGCGCCGCAGCAGCGCCAGCGCGGGGTAACGCGGCTGTTCGACCGCACCCAGGTCGAGCAGCACCGTCACCGGGAACGCAAGCCCCTTGCTGGCGTGAATGGTCAGCAAGCGCACTGCGTCGTCATCGTCCGAGAACACGGCAGCTTCGCTTTCGTCAACCTCGAGAGCAATCTGACGATCAAGCCAGCGTACGAACACCGGTAGGCTGCCGCCATGGCGGGCGGCGATCTCCAGCAAACGACCCACGTTGCCGAAGCGCACGGCGCCGCGCGGAAGCGCGGCCAGCACCCGCTCGAGCTCGAAACGCTCCGTAGCAAAGGCCAGGGCGTCCCGCGGCGACAAGCGCGGGGCGACAGCCGAAAACTCGAGCAAGCGTTCGCTGAGCTCCAGCACCTTTGTCCGCTCGCTCGGCAGCGTCACGTTCTGCTGCTGCCAGAGCCTTGGCGGCAACAGCCCTCGGCCCGGCAGCGACAGCTCGACCAGCGTGGTGTCTGCCAGGCCGCCCAGCGGGCTGCGTGCCACTACGGCGAGCGCATGGCGATCGTGGACGTCGAGCGCCACGCGCAGCAGCGCAGCCAGGTCGCGCACCTCGGACGTAGCGTAGAGCGCCCGACCGGCTACCACGAACGGAATCGCCAGGCGGTCGAGGGCGAGCTCCACCAGCGGCAAGGTCGAGCGCCGGCGCGCCAGGATGGCGATGTCCGAAAGCGGAGTGCCTTCCGCGTGCGCAAGCGCGCAGTAGCCGGCCGCTAGTAGCGCCGTCCGCAAATTGCCGCGCGCGCTGCTCACGAGCGCATCCGCATCTGCGGGGATGCTTCCGTCGTCGCGCAAGACCGTTATCCTGCCGCCCTCCAGCGGCTTGCCAGGCGGCGGGACCAGCGACTCGGCAGGCATGTAACGAATCTCGAACGAGCGGCGCGGAGCGGCCGAGAAATCGACCTCCGATACTGCATTGACGAAGTGCAGGATGGCTCCCTCGGAGCGGTAGTTGTTGCGCAGCGGATGGAAGTCCGCGACCGGCGTGGCGTTGATGGGGACGCCTTGCAGATCGAGGGCGTGGGCGGCCTCCTGCCCCGCGAGCTCGGCGGCAAGTCGCGTGTACACCGAGACGTCCGCCCCGCGGAAAGCATAGATCGACTGCTTGCGGTCGCCTACGATAACCAGGCCGCCGGCGCTCAGCGCCTCCACGGGGGGCAGGGCACCGGGACGCCGCGCCCGTGCCAGCTCCGGCCGTTCACGCAGCAACAACAGCAGATCGCGCTGCACACGGCTGGTGTCCTGGAACTCATCGACCAGCAACAGATCGAGCTCCTCGGCAGCGCGGGCTGCGAGCACCGGCGCGTCGCGAAGCCCATCGCGGGCCAGTCGTAGCAGGTCGCCGAAGCTCAATACCCCCCGCAGGCGGTGCCGCTCGCGTAGCCGGCGCTGGATCGCGGCCACGACCTCGGCGATATGCCACGCTTCGGAGCTGAGCCGTGGCGCGTGCTTCAAGAACTGCAGGCTGGCACGCACCCGCTCGAGCTTCGAGCAGCTCTTGTTCGGCTTGAGCAGCGCGTCGAAGGCGGCGTCGATAGCCGGGGGGAGGCGGCTCTTCGAGCGCCCTTTCTTGGCGAGCAGCCAATCCGGCACGCAGGCGGCAAGCTCGGGGACATCCAGTGGGGAGACCCCGAGGGCGCGCAGCGTTCGCTCGGCGCTGCGCTGCTCCGTTTCCCCGAGCTCGGAGCTTGCCACCGAGCGGGCGCCCTGGCGCAAGGTCTCTATGAGCTGAGCGGCATGCCGGCCATGATCGGAGATGGCCAGCGCGTCGGCATCGAGGCCCTCCTCGTCGAGCAGCGAGACGAAGCCATGCAGCAGGTTGCGCGCGGGCTCCAGCCCGCTGGCAGCATCGATCAGCGCCACCACGGCATTCTCCCTGGCATCGCCTTGGCTGAGCGCTTGCGAAAGCACCTCCTCGATGACGGCATCCGCCTCCTCGAAGGCTTGCTGCTCGTCGAGAATGGAAAATCCGGGTAGCACGCCGAGCTCGACTCCATGCGTGCGCAGCACGCGTGCCGCCAGCCCATGGAGCGTGTCAATCAAGGTACGCGGTAACTCGGCGAGCGCCGACAACGCCCGCACCCTGAGCTCACGTGCGTCCAAGTGGTGCTGGTCCACCAGACGTTCGAGCGCTGCGTCCACGCCGACCGCGGTGCTCGGGTCGACCTCGCCGGCGATGACCGCGAGCCGCTGCTCGAGCCGCTCGCGGATCTCGCGTGCTGCGGCGCGCGAAAAGGTCGTGGCAACGATGCGGTCGGCCGCAATGCGACGCCCGTCGCGCCGCAGCCCGAGCACATGGGCAAGGTAGATACTGGTGATGAGCTGCGTCTTGCCGGTGCCCGCGCTGGCGGCGACCACCGCGTTCCGCTCGAGACCGGGCAGCAGCAAGGCCGCGTCTGCCTCGCCGCTCATTCGTCCGTGCTCTCCGGGGCGGACAGCGGGCGGCGGCAAATATCGCGTGCATCGCAGCGCGCGCAGCTGGCGGACGAGACTGGCCGCGGCGCGACGTGGCCCTCGCGCAGCAGCTCGATCCCGCTCTGGGCCCGCTGGAGAGCCGCCTGCACCTCCTCCGCGAGCGGCGCACCGTCGTAAATCACCTTCAGCTTCGGCTGGCGCCGATCGAGCGCCAGGTAGGCGAACTCCACGCTTTGGGCGCCCATCTCGCTCGCCACCTTGGCGGCGTAGAGCCACGGCTGCAGAGCCTGAGCGGCTTCAGGGCCCGTCGGCGTGCGCGTCTTGTAGTCGATCACTCGCACGCGTCGATGATCGGTGCTGGCGTCGATGCGATCCACGCGCCCTGTCACGAACCAGGGGCCCACCGCCAGTGCGCCCCACTCCGCATCTCGACCGAAGCCCCGTTCGGCAGCGAAGAAGGGCGGCGCGTCCGGCTCGTCGAAGACGCATTCGAGCAGCGCCGCGACGTCGCGCAAGGTCGTGCGCAGCCCCGCCCGTCGCAACGGGCTGCGACCCTTGCCTTCGAGCAGGGTTCGCGCGGCTTCCAGCGCGGTGCGCTCGAGCTCGACGCGGCTGCGGACCCCTTGCGTTCCGCGCACGGCTTCGAGCGCGGCAGCCAAGGCCGCGTGCAGTAGCGTCCCGCGTTCGCGTGCGCCGATTGCGTCCTCGACCGCGTCGTTGCGACTGGCCCGCAGCACACTGCTGGCAAACCCAAGGAAGCCACAGCGCAAGCTGCGCTCCACCGCAGTGACCGACAGCGGCCGCTCTGCCTCGCCTCCAACGAAAGGAGCCAGAGGGCCAGCCTCACCGTTGTACCCGTTCGGCGCCGCGTCCGGATCGGCGTAGAAGGCCGAGCGCTCCAGCTCCGCTTCGCTGCGCGCCTGCGCGCCTGCGCTCGGGGGCAGCAGCGGATGCGCGCGGCGAGCGCGGGCCGACAAGGACGATGGTGGCTCCCGGTGGTAGGGCACCGTACCCCGCAGGGCAGCGGCGAAGCGGCTCGGCGCTGCGCTGGAGCCCTCGGCGTGCTGCGCCCAAGTCACCACCAGCTCTCGAGCGCGCATGAGCGCAGCGCCCACTCCGAACACCGTGAAGTGCGGCTCCAGGGCTTGGCTCGGGCGTTGCGCGAGCGGCAGCCGGCTCTCGAGCTCCGCGCCCAGCACGCCGGAAGCACTCTCGGCCCGATCCAGATTGGCGTCGCTAGCGCGACACAAAACCACCAGGTCCCAATCGAG
>DASQDA010000163.1:0-2084 GCA_035634435.1 Polyangiaceae bacterium | reverse complement strand
CCTGGTGACGGCGACCTGCGGCAAGGTTGGCGGCATTGGCTCCTACGGTAAGTTCTTCGGCCCGCTGTCGCACTACCTGCATACACCCCTCGAAGAAGGCAAAGGCCTGAGCGCTTACCACTTCCCCGGTGTGGGCCAGCTGCGCTTCGTGCGCGATGCCGACGCGCTGCATCCGCTGGTGATGCTGGCGTCGCTGGTCGGCAAATACGTGCGCGAGCTGCTGATGGCCCGCGTGGTGCGCTTCTACCCCGACGCAGCGTCCGACGCGTCGCCAAGCGGTTACCACGATCCGGTGACGGACGCTTTCGTGAGCCGCACGGCCCTGCTGCGCAAGGAGCGCCTGGTACCGATCACCTGCTTCGAACGCGCTCGCGCCGCGAACGCTGCGCCGCTCAAACCGAGGACGCGAGCGACCGTATGAGCCTGAGCGAAGCCGGGCACCCGCAGCGCATTTTGTCGGGCCCGCTCGGCGGCGAGATAGCGCGATTCGGCGTTCCGCTCGCGCTCGGAATGGGGCTGCAGACAGCATTCAACCTGGTCGATGCCTATCTGATTGGGCAACTCGGGCCAGGAGTGGCCGGCCCCGCCCTGGGCGCCATCGGCATCTGCGACCAGCTGGCCGCGCTCGGGACCATCATCAGCTACGGGCTCACGGTCGCGACCGGCGCTCTGCTGAGCCGCCGGGCGGGCCGCGCCGACCACGAAGGCGTGCGGCGCGTCGTCTGGCAGTCTTTGCTGCTGGTGTCGCTGCTGTCGGTGATCTTCGGCGGGCTCGGGCTGCTCGGCGCCTCGTGGTTGATGGGCGACGTCGTGGGAGCCAAGGGAGAGGTCCTCACGCTGGGCATCCCCTACCTGCGCGTGATGATGGCGGGCAGCTTCAGCATCTTCTTGCTGCTGCACCTCACCAGCGTGCTGCGCGCTCTCGGCAGCAGCAAGACGCCGGTGCTCCTGCTCGTGCTGGCCAATGCTCTGAATCTCGTCCTGGCGGTGGTGTTCGTCTACGGGCCCGGACCTGCCCCGGCTGCCTTCGGCTGGGGACCCGTGGTCGCCGAAGCGCTCGGTGTGCCGCGCATGGGGCTGCAGGGCGCGGCCTGGGCCACGCTGCTGGCCCGGGCTCTGGCGCTCTTGCCGCTCGCGATCATCCTCGTGCGTCGTCTGAAGCTGCTGGAGCGGCCCGCGCTGCGGCCTGACTGGCTGATCCTCGGCGAGATCGGACGGCTCGGCTGGCCTTCGAGCGCGCAGCTCGTCGTACGCATCGTCGCGATGCTCTTCACCCACGCGCTCGTTGCTCGCATGTTCACCAGCGAGTCCGACCAGAGCGCCACGACGGCGCTCGGCATCGTGTTCCGCCTCGAGACCATGGCGTTGTTCATCGGTCTGGGCTGGGGAAGCGCCGCCCAGACCTTCGTCGGACAAAACCTCGGCGTCGGCAACGCCGCGAGAGCCAAGAGCAGCGGCTGGTACGCAGCGGGCTTCAACGCGCTGATGATGGCACTCCTGGCGCTGCTCTATCGTGCCTACGGCGATACCATCGTCGGTTTCTTCGACGCTGACCCGCGGGTGGTGGCGGCGGCTCTTGCCTACTTCAAGTGGGTGGGCCTGAGTTACATCGCCCTGGGCGTCGGTATCGTGCTCGGTTCGGCCATTCAGGGTGCCGGCGCCACGTTGCTGGCCTTACTGCTCGATGCCGCCGTGGTTCTGCTGTTTCAGCTCCCGCTCAGCCTCCTCGTCGTGCTGCTGCCGCAGGCGCAAGTGGTCCACCTGTGGCAGGTCGTCGCGCTCACCTACTTCACCTTCGCCCTGGTGCACGTCTGGAGCTACCGGCGCGGCAGATTCCTGCGTGCGCAGGTTGCGTGAGCACGACCTCGGCCCGCGCTTTCGGTCGCTCGGCCCAGTGATGTGAGCGGACGCGCGGCCCCCCCCCCGGGCGCCGCAGACGAAGCTATGCTGCTCGGAATGTCCGCCGATCACTTCGAGCTGCTCGTCATCGGGGCGGGGCCCGCTGGCGAAAAGGCCGCCGCGCAAGCGGCCTACTTCAAGAAGAGCGTGGCCGTGATCGAGCGCGCGCGGGAGCCGGGCGGCGC
>DASQDA010000162.1:0-4809 GCA_035634435.1 Polyangiaceae bacterium | reverse complement strand
ACGGTGAATTTGGCGCCAGCGGACCTACGAAAGAGCGGAGCGACGCTCGATGTGGCCATCGCCATGGCCGTGCTGGCGGCGACTCGGCAGGTGCCCGTGCAGGTGCTGGAGCGCATCCTGCTGCTGGGTGAGCTGTCCCTCGACGGTGCTGTGCGCGCGGTGCGCGGGGTGCTGCCTCAGCTGCACGGCGCCGCCGCTCGCGGCGTCGAGCAAGTGATTGTCCCCGCGGGCAACGCTGCGGAAGCAGGGCTTGCTTCGGGCCTGGACGTGAGGGTGGCCGGCAGCCTCGCGGAGGTCGTCGCGGCGCTGACCGGGGGCCGCCCACTGAGCCAGGTAGCTCCGTTCCACTTCGTGCCCGAGGCGGATGCACATCGAAGGGGTGATCTTGCGGAGGTGCGCGGCCAGGCGTGCGCGCGCCGCGCCCTCGAGCTTGCTGCTGCTGGCGGACACAACCTGCTCTTGGTCGGGCCCCCTGGCAGCGGCAAGACGCTGCTGGCGCGGTTGATGCCGACCATCTTGCCGCCGCTCGGCTTCGAGGAGGCGATCGAGTGCACGATGCTGCACAGCGTGGCGGGCCTGTTGCCATCGGAGCAAGGCATCATCAAGGTGCGCCCCTTCCGAGCGCCGCACCATTCGATCAGTGAAGCGGGGCTGGTAGGAGGCGGCGATATCCCTCGCCCCGGTGAGGTGAGCTTGGCGCACAATGGCGTTCTCTTTCTGGACGAGCTAGCAGAGTTCAGACGCGGCGTGCTGGAGTCGCTGCGCCAGCCGCTCGAAGACGGCTGCGTGTGCATCGCGCGTGCGCGGGCCCGCGCTTGGTTTCCCGCGCGTGCCGTCGTCGTAGCAGCGGTGAATCCTTGTCCATGCGGTTACTGGGGCCACCCTCGAAGGGTGTGTCGCTGCACTGACGACGTGCGCCGTCGCTACCAGGCGAAGCTGTCAGGCCCGCTGCTGGACCGCCTCGACATTCACATCACGGTGCCGCCCGTGGAGGTGGCGGCGTTGACGTCCCACGCTCGCGGCGAGTCGTCGGCGACCGTTCGGGAGCGCGTGACGCGCGCGCGCCATCGGCAAGCCGAGCGTGCGCAGGCCTTGCAGCTCTCGGCCAAGCTCAACGCCGCGCTCGGCAACGGCGACCTCGAGCAAGTCGCTGCTCTCGATCGCAAAGGGCAGCGGCTGCTGGAGGCCGCCATGAACCAGCTCGGCCTCTCGGCGCGTGCGTACGCGAAGATCCTGCGCGTGGCACGCACCGTTGCCGATCTGGAGGCGGAAGACAGCGTGCGGGCCGCACATGTCGCCGAAGCCATCCAGTGCCGCTTGTTCGACCGCGACGCCGGATAGGCCTGAGCAACGCCATGGTGCGATGTGCTATGAGACGCAGCCAGGTAGGAGCCCGGGCAGCGTGCTCAGGCCCGCGCGAGTTGATCCGCGATCTCGTTCACCTTCACCACGCTGCGTGCATAGGGCATCAGCTCACCACTGATGCTGCTATCGCTGCCGATCAGAATAACCTCCACGTCCTCGTTCTCGACGAGATGCTGCACTGCCTCGTGGAAGTCACTATCGCCAGCTGCAAGAAACAGTTTGCGCCACTTGCGGTGCTGGTACGAGCGCATGAGGTGGAAGGCGAGCCCCACGTCCACCGCTTTCTGCTGAACGAGCTCGTAGGCGCGCCCGCTTTCGGGGTGGATCACCGGTCCGCCACCCCAGCTCGACGGCCAGAATAGCTGGCGCTTCTGCAGCCAGTAAAGCTTGACGCGGATTCCCGGACCGGCCGGCGGCGGATAAGACAGCGCGCTATGAAACGCGTTCATTTTGGTGTTGGGAGGGTCGGAATCGGCGTTGAAGTAATAGGCGTCCTCGATGGGGTCGCCGAACGTCGACTCCAGATAGGTGCGAAGCTTCAAGTAGTCGAGGCGATCCGCTCGGCGAAGCCCCTGCCAAACCTTGAACAGGTAAGCGCCGTCGATGAACCAGGCAGCGCCGGAGCTCAAGACGTACGAGCCTTTCGCATGCAGCAGAGGCGCTCGAACGGCGTGCGGAAAGTGAAGAGCATGCGGCTGGCGCGAGTGTAGCGCGAACGGCTGCAGCGAAAGGCCAAAGCTCTGCCAGTTCGGGTGGCATTTCGGCGCGCATGGTTCCGCAGCTGTGGCAAATGGCTGCGTTGGCTGGCGTGTCGCGCGCTGCCGAGAGCCGCTATTTCGCGAAATCGCTAGATCGAACCGGCGGCGCGACGCTTGCACTTCGGGCGTCAATGGTAGGTGCCCAACCGCCGGCGTCACCCCCCGTTTCTCGGCGGCGCGCCAGCCGCTACTGGGCCATTGCCGTAGCCGTCGCGCTGGCGGCGGCGCTCTTGATCGTGCTGCTGCTCGTTGGGACCGCTCGCAGCGCAGGCTTCGTCGCGGGCTTCTGGACGCGGGCGGCGCCGGAGATTGCAGGCGCAGCCGGTCGGGCGGCGGCGACAGTAGTGCCGCCACCACCGCGTACATCGCTCCAGCCAGCCGCCCCTGTTGCCCAGCAGAGCGCCGGGAGTGGCGCTGGAGCGGCGGTGGCGGGCCCTGGCGACGCGGCGACAGGCGGGACGCAGGCGAGCGGGCCGTCCGCAACGCCGAGTGGCGGCACGCCGTCCAGCACGGCGATGCCGGAGCTGCGTCAACGCGTCGGGGGTGGGGGCGCCGCGAGCTCGCCAAACGCGCAGACCGCGGCTGCGCCTGACACCGAAGGGGTGGCGTGCGGCGCGGTGACCTGCGCGCCCGGGAAGGTGTGCTGCAACGCCAGCTGCGGGACGTGCACCAACCCGGGCGAAAAGTGCTCTCAGCTCGCCTGTGGCATGCCGGTCGTACCAAGCAGCGTCGCCTGTGGGCCGAACACCTGTAACGTGGGCCAGATTTGTTGTAACGCGAGCTGCGGTACCTGCGTGCAGCCGGGGCAAACCTGTGACCTGCGTCCGTGCAGGAGCCCGATCGAACAGCCGCAAAGCGTTCCCTGCGGGATGAGCACCTGCAACGCTGGCGAGGTCTGCTGCAACCCGAGCTGCGGTATTTGCGCCTTGCCCGGCGAGCCCTGCTCCCATGCGCCGTGCGACTGATCGGCGAGGGCTTCGCCGAGCTGCACGCTCCCGCCGCTTGCTCGAACATGGTAGAGCGGCGCGACCATGGAGAAGCGTCTCGTCGACCTGGAGATTCGCTACACGCACCTGGAGCGCCAGCTCGCCGACTTGAACGAGGTCGTGTACGAGCAACAGAAGGCCATGGCGCAGTTGCAAGAGGTAGTGACGGCGCTGCGAGCCCGCCTGGCGGATCTGGGCGAGCCATTGCCCAACGAGCGCCCGCCCCACTACTGATAGTACCAATCTCGCGCAAGGAGCGGCGAACGCCGGTGCGCGGTTGACCGGTGAAGGCGTGACCAGTAAGAGGCGCCTTCCACCCGTCGACCACGAGGACGAAGAGCTTGAGCGCCCGCCGCGGAACCCTGACCTTTCTCCGCTACTTCGTGGAGGGCAAGCCGCCCCGTGACTTGCGACAGCGCTATTTGCAAGCCGTGCGTCTGCGCGTGTTCACGCCGCTGAAGCCCGAGGACGAAGCCACCGAAGCCAGCGGGTGGTGCGTGATGGAGCGCCCCTTCGACCTCGACATTGGAATGCACAACCTCTATGCGGATCGGTTCGTGCTGCTCGGATTGCGCGTCGATCGCTGGCGTGTGCCGTCGTCCGTGGTGCAGTCCCAGCTCGTGGCAGAGGAGCAGCGTTTGCTCGCCAAGAGCGGACGACCAAAGCTCGGCCGCCAGGAAAAAAAGGAGTTGAAGCAGCGCATCGTTCAGCGCTTGCGTCGCAAGCTCTTGCCGGCCACCAAGGCGTTCGACGTCTGCTGGGATCTGGACGCCGGCACGGTGCTTTTGTTTTCGCACTCGCGGCGATTGAGCGCGGACTTCGCTGCGCTGTTCGAGAAGACCTTTGCGCTGCGGCTGGTCGAGGATAGCCCCTACGGGGCGGCTCAGCGCAGTCGCCCTTCATTGGCCACTAGCCGCGTCCTCGATGGGGTACCGCCGGTGAGCTACTCGGCGGGACGCAAGCGCCTGGCTCGGGCCTCGGGGGCCCCGAGCGCAACGTCGGTTGTCGTCGCGAGCAAAGAGCCAGCGCCGGAATCGAACGAGAAGCCGAAGGCGGACGCGGGCGAGAGTGAGGCGCTAATCGAGCGCATCGAAGGCACACGCTTCCTGGGCCCCGAGCTGCTGCTCTGGTTGTGGTTGCGCACGCAGCTCGTCGAAGGTCCGCTCACGCTCGGCGAGCACGGCGACTATGAAGTCTGGATCGAGCGACAGATCGTGCTCGAGTCCGCGCTCGACCCCAACGAGCGGGTGATCGTTCGCGGCGCGGCGCCGGCCGACAGCAGCGAAGCGCGCGAGGCGGTCAAAGCGCAGAAGTTCCCCGTGCGCGCCCGCTTGGTCTTGCAGGGAGGCCAGAAGGACTTCGCCTGTGTGCTCGATGCGCCCCGTTTCGCCATTGGCGCCGGCGTGGTCCCGGCCGTACTGAACGAACAAACCGACGAGGCCTTCCTCGAGCGCATGGAGCTCGTCGAGCAGCTGACCCAGGTCCTGGACGCCGTGTACGGACTCTTCCTGGAGCATCGATTGACGCCGCACTGGCAGGAAGGTTGGGAGCCTGCCCTCGTCGCCTGGTTCGAAGGTGAACCTATTCCTCCCAAGGTCCTACAGCGCCTGCAGGCGCCCGTCGCGAACGCCAAGCGACCCGCCAAGAACGCGGCGCGTCGCGCGCGTAGCAGCAACCAGTAGGGCGGCTCGGTCAGGCGC
>DASQDA010000161.1:0-2012 GCA_035634435.1 Polyangiaceae bacterium | reverse complement strand
GCGACCCCCTGCACGATGTGGTCGCGCGCGGCGGCCGCGGCCTTCGCGTACTCGGCGGGGATCTCCTCTTCGCGGATGTTCTCGCCGTCGGGCCCCTCGAAGTAGTAGGCCTTGCCGACGATCGGGTCGATGATGCCCTCGAACTTGTCCTCGGCGCCGATCGGAACCTGGAGCTTCACCGGGTGGTGGCCGAGCTTCTCTTTGAGCATCGCGGCGACGCGCTCGTAGTTCGCGCCCGGGTTGTCCATCTTGTTGACGAAGGCGATACGCGGGACGCGGTAGCGCTTCATTTGACGATCGACGGTGATGGACTGGCTCTGAACGCCCTTGCCGGAGTCGAGCACCAGGATCGCGCCGTCGAGAACGCGCAAGGCGCGCTCCACCTCGATGGTGAAGTCGACGTGTCCAGGGGTGTCGATGATGTTGATGTTGTGCTCGTCGAAGTGCTCCTTGGAGCCCTTCCACACGCAGTACGTGGCGGCGGACTGGATCGTGATTCCCTTTTCGCGCTCGAGATCCATCGAGTCCATCTTGGCGCCGACGCCGTCCTTGCCGCGCACCTCGTGAATGGCGTGAATGCGCCCTGTGTAGAAGAGGATGCGCTCGGTCAGCGTCGTCTTGCCAGAGTCGATGTGAGCGGAAATTCCGATGTTGCGAATACGATCGAGGGGGATGCGAGTTGCCACGTTGTTCTCTCGAGGAGTTTGGGGAAGCGGCCACGTACCCAAACGGACCGCAGAAGGGAAGCAGCTATAGCTTGTCGGCGAACTTCTGCTAGCGGCGGAAGTCTTTAAAGCGACGGGAGTTGTGCGCCTGAGGGCTACTTCAAAGTGGCGAATTGCACTAAAGCTGGAACAGACAAGTGCTTCCCGGCGGCGCTCAAGTGAAAAGCTCCGACACGGAGCGGCCATCGTGGATATGCAGAATGGCGGTGGCCAGCTGGGAAGCCAGCGACAGCACCTCGATCTTGGGCGACTGCTTATCGGCCGAGATCGGCAGCGTATTGGTGACGAGGAGGCGGCTGAGCCGCGAAGCCGCCAGTCGCTCTGCGGCGCGGCCTGAGAGCACCGCATGCACGACGGCTGCGGAGACAGAGCGCGCGCCGCGCTCGAGCAAGAAGTCGGTCGCGCTGAAGAGCGTGCCGCCCGTGGCGATTTCGTCGTCGACCAGCAGGCAATCTTTTCCGGCGATGTCCCCGATGACGTGCACGGGCCGCGCGACTTCGTCGTCGCCGCTTCGACGCTTGTCGATGAACGCCAGCGGCAGCTCCAGGCGCTTGGCGAAGCGACCGGCGTCCTTGGCCTCGCCCACGTCGGCCGCCACGACGACGGTATTGGACAGGTCCTCGTGCTTGAGCCTTTCACACAGCGCCGGCACACCCGTCAACTGATCCGCCGGCACGGAAAAGAAGCCTTGAATCTGCGGGGAGTGCAGGTCCATCGTGAGCACGCGGTCGGCACCCGCCGTGGCCAGCAGATCGGCCATCAAGCGCGCTGAGATCGAGATGCGCGGCTCGTCCTTCTTGTCACTGCGCCCGTAGGGGAAGTAAGGGATCACTGCGGTGACGCGCCGTACCGACGCATGGCGTAGCGCATCGAGCATGATGAGCAGCTCGACGATGTGCTCTGCCAGGGGCGGACACGCGGTCTGCACCACGAACACGTCTTGCTCGCGCACATTCTCGTCGATCTTGATCTTCAGGTTCTCGTTGGAGAACCGTGTGGTGTGCGAGCGGCCCAGCTGGATGCCGAGATGCGAGCAGATTTCCTGCGCCAGAGCGGGGTGCGAGGCGCCCGCAAAGACCTTCAAGCCGCCGTCGGTTGTGTTCATCTGGTGATTTCTTCCGTTCGCGCCAGCCGCGGCTAACATGCCGTGGCTGCGCCGTCCAATGCTGCAACGGCCCGCCGCGCCCGCTGCCTAGCGTCGCGATGCGCAGCATGCCTGCAGTCCGAGCGGCGGCACACACCTTGCTGAACCGGCAGGAATGGCTTGCTCGATCAATCAAGGTGATG
>DASQDA010000160.1:0-4437 GCA_035634435.1 Polyangiaceae bacterium | reverse complement strand
GGCGGGCACGACGAAGCTTTGCTTCGTCATCTCTCCAGGCAAGAGCGATATTCTCGAATACTTCGGCGGCGGCGTTCCGGGTGCCGAGATTTGCTATGTCGTGCAGAGCCAGCCCGCGGGCCTCTGCGATGCGCTCTTTCGCCCGCTGCCGTTCATCGGTGACGACGAATGGGTGTGCGTCGGCATGCCGGATACCATCTGGTTTCCGGAGAACGCGCTCACCACGCTAGGTGACGACCCCTTCAGCTTCCTGCTCTTTCCCGTGGAGCGGCCGCAGTTCTTCGATGCCGTCACGCTCGACGAACACCACTCGGTGTTGAACATCGAAGTGAAGGCGGCGGCGCCAAGGTCGCACTGGATCTGGGGCGCTTTCAAGTTGCGCGGTCGGGTGCTGCGCGAGCTCTACGCCTTGTGGCAGCGCCCGGAGCGCCGCGACGAGTACTTCGGCACTTTGGTCAACGCCTACCTCGAGGCGGGCGGTCTCGCCCGTGGTGTACCCAGCGGTCGAGCCTATGTCGATGTGGGCACGTTGAATGGCTACCGCGAGGCCACCCGCTTGCTGGAGGCCGTCAAGCTGCTGCAGGACGTTCACCTGCTTTCCCCGGAGCACGGCTCCGAGCGTGTCGATACGCCCAAATCGGGGACCGCCTCGACGCGCGCTCAACCTTGAAGGATCGGAGGTTCTGGTGGTCGAAGCAGTGATGATTTGGAACGAGCCCAACAACCTCTCCCATTGGGACTTCGAGATCGATGCCGAATGGGCAACCTTTGCGGAGATGGTGAAGCTTGCGGCGCGCGCCGTGCAGGCGGAACGCTCGGGCCTTCCGCGGGTGCTCGGCGGCATCTCACCGATCGACGCCAACTTCATGATCAACATGCGTGGCAAAGGCGTGCTGGCGGAGCTCGACGCCGTCGCGGTCCATGGGTTCCCCCTCGACTGGAACCACTGGCAGATCGACGAGTGGCCGGCGCGGCTCGCGGAAATCCAGGCGGTCACTCCGCTGCCGGTGTGGATTTCCGAAGTGGGGGTTTCCAGCTTCGGCGCTGAAGAGGTGCAAGAGTTCGGGCTCGCCAGGACCGTCGAGCTGGTCAGGGGGATCGCGCCGCGCGTTCACTGGTACTCGTTGCTCGACCTCCCCAAGGCCTGGCCGGCGACTACCCGTCACCGGGAGAGCGAAGGCTCGTCGTACTATCGCCACTTCTATATGGGGCTCCTGCGGGAAGACGGCACGCCAAAGCGGGCACTGAGGAAGTTTGCCGACTACACCCCCGAGATTGGCATCTGCCAATGGTTCCACTTCGAAGATCCGCGCCTGGAGCTGGCGGTGCGCTGGCTCAAGGAGCTCGGGGTGCGTCATCTTCGGACGGGCCTGAGCTGGGCCGATGCCCATCGGCCGAACGCTATCGCCTGGTTCGACCGGCAGATGAAGGCGCTCGAGGGCTTCGATGTCACCTTGACTTATTGTTTCACGCCGCCTTCCCGCGGCGTCCGCGAGCACTACACCAGTCCGCCGGTTGCGGTGGAAGAGTTCGCCGACTTCTGCGCCGACATGACCCGCCGCTACGCCACCTGAGCCCCGCGCAATGACGCTCTTGCTGCTCATCCGGCACGGTATGACGGACGCCGTTGGCCGGCGCCTCAGCGGACGGCTGCCGGGCGTCAGCTTGAACGCCGAAGGATGTGCCCAGGCGGAGCGTCTGGGCGCGCGACTCGCTTCGGTACCGCTACACGCAATTTATTGCAGCCCCCTCGAACGTGCTCAGGAGACCGCGCGTGTGATTGCGGCCTCCCACGCTCTCGACGCTCGCGTGCGGCCGTCGCTAACGGACATCGATTTCGGTGCGTGGAGCGGCAAGGCTCTGAGCGAGCTGCACGGAGAACCGGAGTGGACCGCGTTCAACACGCAGCGTGGTAGCTGTCGCCCACCAGGCGGCGAGCACATCGCAGAGGTGCAAGCTCGCATGGTCACCGAGCTGGTCCAGCTTGGCGCGCAGCATCCCGGTCAGACGATTGCGGTCGTGGGTCACGCGGACCCGCTCCGCGTGGCAATCGCATTCCTTTGTGGGGCGCCGCTGGATTCGAGCCAGCGTCTGGAGCTTGCGCCGGGGTCGCTGAGCGTGCTTCGTCTCCAGGTCGGTGACGCCGTCCTGCTGCGTTTGAACGACACGGGCGCGGACCTGCCTGAGCTACGCTAGAGTCTGGTCGCAGCGTTGGCTGCAGGTCGCTGCACGTTGGAGCGCGTGCCCGAGAATGCTCTTGCGCACGACGCACAGGCGGAGCGCTCGTGCACACGCACAGCTCGTGGCCTTTTGGCACAGCGTTGGGAACGTAGTGGCAATCTGGTGTGCACACGCACGACGTCCAGCGCCTGCGTGTCGTGCAATCGGCGCGGACGAGCAGCTCGCCGTGACGTGTAGCAACGACGGCTAGCTGAGCGCGAGTTTTCGGCGAAAGCGCGGCGAATTCGTGGCGTGCGCACGCATCGTCCGCTCGCCTCTCGTACATGCAGCCGCGTGCGCAAAACCAAATTGCAACTGCACGGCACACAGTGTGCATTCGGCTGCGCTTGCGATGCGTCGCGGAATCGAGAACGAAGCCGGTTGCAACGATGAAGCGTCCTGAACCGGTTTCGCCAAGTCCCTGCGTCGCAAAGGCGTCGTCTCCGCGTTCGGTAGCGCGAGCTCGAGTTTGCACGGGCGCAAGCAGCGGGTCCGCTGCCGTGTGTTGCGCTGCACTCGACGCGAGGCGCGCGGCGACAAGCGTGAGGAAAGGAATCGAATATGCTGGAACGAAGCACGTCCCGTAGGCAAGGCGAAGACATGGACGATGGTCAAGAGGAGGAGCAGATGAGCGAGGGTGGCGACGAAGAGAACGAAGGGCAACGCGGCGGCCGACGCGGCGGCGGCGCGGCTCGAGGCGGTCGTAAGAAGAAGGCCAGCTCACGTCGCGGCAGCAGCGCGTCCGCAGGACGCACCGCCAAGAAGAAGCGCGGTGCTTCCCGCGGTGCGGCCTCGCAGGGCACCGAGTCGTCCGGGCGCAGCGCCGGCGGCGCTCGCGGCGGTCGCAAGAAGGCCGCGAAGAAGCGCGGCACCAGCGCCCGAGGGCGCGCAGCGGAAAGCGGCGGCGCGAGCGAGGGCGCGCAAGACGGGCGCAAGACTGGCCGCAAGAAGGCCGGGCGCAAGACGGGCGCACGCAAGACCGGCACGCGCAAGAAAGCAGCCGCCAAGAAGACGGGTCGCAAGACAGGAGGCCGCGGCTCCGGTGCTGGAGGGTCCACTGGATCCAGCCGCGGCCGCGCTGCAAGCTCGGGCAACGGACGCCGCAAGAAGACCACCGCCAAGCGCGGCGGCGCGGGACAAGGCGGCGCTCGCAGCACCGGCCGCAAGCGCGCTGCCAAGAAGACGCGTGGAGGCCGCTAGTGCTCTATCCCAGAAGTAGCACTCGTTACTTCTGGGACGCTGTCTGCCCAGCGCACCGCTGATGCGGTCGCCACCGGGAGCAGCTCTTGTCCCGGGGGAGTCTCCCTTTGCGGACCGCGAAGCGCGCAATCCAGCGGGGCCCCACCCTTCGGTCTGGGGCCCAGTCCCGAGCGAGCAGCTTGGGGGACACAACACGCGACGTCGGCCCGGAACCCTGTTCCGGGTCGACGTGCCACGACGCGCCTATGCCGTGAGGACTGGCGCACGCAGGCGGATCGAGCATCCTGAAGCAAGCAAAGGCCGCTCGACCCCCGTGCCTCTGCCCCTGCCAGAGCCCTCGCATGAACAAGCCGCTGACCGAGGTGCGCGCGCTGCCCGTGCTGCGCTCCGCCGCCGACCTCCGGCAAGAGCTGGACGCCCGCACTGAGCCGGGCCTCCTGTGGCATCCGCTGGAGGCCCAACGGGTGCGCTGCGTCGCGTGTGCCCATCGCTGCGTGATAGGCCCCGGCTCGCATGGCGCCTGCGGGGTGCGACGCAACGTGGACGGCGCGTTGCGGGTGCCGTTTGGCTATGTTGCTCGGCGGTATGTCCGAAATGTGGAAACCAACACGGTCTTCCACGTGCGGCCGGGCGCGCGGGCTTTGACCTTCGGGATGTATGGCTGCGACCTGCGCTGTCCCTACTGTCACAATCATCGTATCTCGCAGGCGCTGCGCGACGGCGGCGGCGACGAGCACCCGACGGCCATCACGGCCGAGAAGCTCGTCGAAGAGGCGCTGACCGCCGGATGCTCGGTGGTGTGCGCGGCCTATAACGAGCCGATGATCAGCGCCGAGTGGACACACGCGGTGTTCGAGCGAGCGCGCCAATCGGGTCTGACCACCGCGCTCATCAGCGATGGACACTCGACTCCCGAGGCGCTCACCTACATGCGGGACGTCACCGACGTGTTCCGCGTCGATTTGAAGGCGGCCACCGAGGAGGGATATCGAAAGCTCGGCGGGCGGCTGGCTCCTG
>DASQDA010000159.1:0-14372 GCA_035634435.1 Polyangiaceae bacterium | reverse complement strand
GCGTAGGCCCGTTCTCGCACTTCACGGGCCCTCGCCAGCAGCTCGGTAGCTTCGTCTTGGTTGGGGGGATCAAGCACGCGGAAGCTCCAACCCCACAAGCGTAGCCCAGCGCGACAGGAACTCCACGAAGCCGCCGCGAATCCGCTCTGCCGTTGCCTGCACCTCCGCATGATCGAGCGCTTGCGCCGACAAGCCAGCGGCCTTGTTCGTGATGGCGCTGACTGCCCCGACCCGCATCCCAAGCTGCCTCAAGGCGATGACTTCGAGCACCGTGCTCATCCCCACCGCGTCCGCGCCGAGTGTGGCGAGCATCCGGACTTCAGCTGGGGTTTCGTAGCTTGGCCCGAGGAGCCCGGCATAGACACCTTCGCTCAGCGGCAGCGCGAGCCCCGAAGCGGCCTCGTGCGCCAGCCGGCACAGCGCAGCGTCATAGGCTTCGCTCATATCTGGAAAACGCGGGCCGCGGCTGGGCGGGGGACCCTGGAGCGGGGTTTGCCCCGTCAGGTTGAGGTGATCGGTGATCAGCATCAGGTCGCCCGGGGCGAAGCTCTGCCGGATGCCGCCGGCTGCGTTGGTCAGGAGCGCCGCGCGGCAGCCGAGCGCCTCGAGCAAGCGAACGCCGAAGACGACCCGCTCCGGTGCATGGCCCTCGTAGGCGTGGACGCGACCGCCCAGACACGCAATGGGCACGCCCGAGAGGGTGCCGAGGTAGAGTTTGCCCGCGTGGCCCGCAACGTGGGGCTGAGGGAAATGCGGGATGTCGGCATAGGGCAGGACGACGCTCTGCTCGAGGCGTTCGGCGAAGGCACCGAGCCCGGACCCGAGCACGACGCCAACGGCCGGCTCGAGGGCGCAACGGGAACGCACGAAGGTGAGCGCGGCCTCGAGCTGAACCTCAAAGCTCACGACCCGGCCCCGTTCGGCTGGACGCTGCCGGAGGTTCTAGCTATGGTGACCCCCCTTTTCGCCGCGGGGCTCCCCTTGGCGGCCGCGGAGACCGAGACACCACTCATGCCCAGCAAGTTCGCTCAGTTCCTCGAGAAGAACAAGATTGACCCTCGCCGCTTGCTCGCCACCTCGCGTGGCATCGAGCGACTACGCCGTGAGGATCGCTCGGCGCGGCTCGGCAAGCGCCAAGCCAAGGCCGCCGGCACGCCCGCTGCTGCGGCTGCTGCCGACGGCGAGAAGAAGCCGAAGCGCCGTTCCGGCCGCCCGGTGACGCCGCGCCTGGTCCAGGCCGCCCAGCTCGGCAAGCCAGTCCCCGGTCCCGGGAAGACCCGTCTGCTCCGCGCGCTCAATCGCATTCTGGAGCAAAAAAAGCAGGAGCCGGTCGACCTACGAACGGTGTTCTAGGCTGCGACGGAGCGGTCCCTGCCCAGGCGGAGCGCAGCCGCCGCCCTCGTGGACTGGCGTGCAGTGTCCCTCTTGAGGATCGCGAAGCGCGTCAGTCAGCTGGGCCACCCCCTGGTTTTAGCGCCCCAGCCCAAGACGATGACGGCTCCGGTCCACACGTTAGGGCGTGGCTGTGCTGCATCGGATCGATGAGTCCTCGCAATCGGACACGAGCTCGATCGCGAATGCTCCGTGCCCGCCAGCACTAGCCGGCACGCCCGCTCGGACACTGACGGCAAAGGTCCCGGAGGCACTCGGACACCCGAGCCACCCCTGGGTTCTCTCACTGATGGGAACCCGACCCGTTCCGCCGAGGGTCGCTGTTCGGCTGCGCTCGTCGATCGTGACGGTGCCGTCCAGCGCATGCGAAATCCAACCGTCTGTCGATTGCACCGCGATCTGCACCGGCACGACGAGCACGCCGGGATTGGCTTGTTGGCGGCAGGCACTCCCGGTGCGAGCAAGTAGCGAAAGCCGAGGGGTCGCGGGCACGATGGCGCCAGCAGCGGTACCGCCTTCTTTTCGACAAGCCAGCGGCGCTCGCGACACTTCGGAGAAGACCTGAGCCAGCGGCTTGCCCAGCACACGCCCGGCGACGGCGTCAGGGTCGTCCTTGCAGAGCGTCGACCATCGAACGGGTGGGTTGCCGGCCAACAACTCCGCGTCGTCCTTGCCGAGCCACAGGCCAACGGACGTTGCACCGATGGAAAACGGCGCGAGGCCGGTCACGGTCGCCGAATCGCGTGCAGTCGCGACCAATTGCCCGTCGAATGCGATGGTGGGTGCGCCCGCCGCCGCGAGGGAAACCCGAACGGGCCAGCCGACGAGGACGGGAGCTCCAGGGCAGCGGGTTACCACGACTTTGCCGACGCCCGCGGCGAGCGTCACGTCGAGCGCGTTTGGCGTCGGAGAGACGCCAGGGAACAGCTTTGCGGCATCACCCTGGCTGAGGTCGAGCCTCCGCGCTCGCCCGAGCTGCGTGGTCAGGTCCGTCGCACTGGCCCCGACCGTCGATGCGTCGGTCCAAGATGCTTCGCTTCGTGGGCACTGGGCCGGCACCGATCGCGGCTGCGGTGTTTCGGGGTTCGGTGGCGCGGCGGAACAGGCGGCAGTCGCAATTGCCAAGGTCGCCACCGCCTGAACCGTCGTGCACGTCATCGTTCTAGCCTAGCTCCGTTGTCCTCGAACCTACCAGCAACGAGCGATCGTCCCTGCTGGGCTCGTCGTGGTGAATCTGCCACAGGCAAATCCCAGCTGGGTCTCGATCCAGCTGAGCTTCGGCTGCACTCGTGTGGACCGCGCTTCGGCGTTAGCCACCGCACAGGCCTGCCAATCGGCGCCTTCGGTGAAACCGCTCGTGATGCCGTACTGGATGTCACGCGTGTCGTGCTTCCGCGAGATGGGCCCGCCCGAGTCGCCCTTGCAGGTGGTGTTGGGTGTCGCGTCACCAGGTACGGGAACGGACCCGATGTAACCAGCAGCGACGCGGCTGACCCGGGACTCGCCCTTGCGCTGCAACCCCCAGCCAGTGCCCCAAACGTCAGTGCCACCATAGCCCCGGATGTCCACCTGCGTTCCCGTGCTGATCGTAACACTCGAAGCGAGTCGAATGGCGTTCGAGCTCGGGGCAGGCAAGCTCGCTGCGGGGTACTCGAACCAGAGCGTCCCCACGGCGAGATCGTCCGCCCAGTCGCCCGGACCAGTGTAGCCCTCATGACGGTTGAAATAGACCCATACGGGCCCACCGAGCAACGGAGCCGTGCTGTTGGCGGTGTTCATCCGGCTCACGTGGACTTGATGCCAACCGTTCACTGCGAAGCAGTGCGCTGACGTCAGAATGCCATAAGTCGATATCGACGTTCCCGTGCACGAGGAGCCGTCCGACCAGTCAATGCGGAGCACCGCCGGATGAGTCGAGGCACTACCGAGCTGAATGGCGTCCTGAGAAGACGCGACACCTTGCGCGGCTTCGGGTCCGCTGGCGCTTGCCGGTTCGGGAAATGCAGCTACCTCTGCCGCGGCTGGCTCGGCGAAATAATCCGGCTGCTCCTGACCGAGCTGTCGGTACACCTTCATAAAGCTGCGTGCGCCCTCGCAGGAGTCGACGTCGCTCGCTCCGAAGCGTTCACGCAGCAGCGCGAATCTCTCGAGCTTCGCTCGGATGGCGTTGAACACGTAAAACTCGGGCCGCGTCACCGTCTTGCCCCGATCGTCGGTGAGCTCGATCACGCCGCACACCGTCGCCTCCGCCGAAAGAGTGCCCTGCGCAACCGACGGTTTGCCGGTCGGCATGCCGTCGCCCCCCTCGGCACCACACCCCGCGAACGCGAGCCCTGCGAGGCACAGCGCTGAAAGTTTTACCACTCCTACCTCACGTCGGCGTTTTGACAGATGCCGACGGCCGCCCCTACTCAATGAGTTATTCATCACTCCACCTTTGCCAACTAGGTTGTGCCCTGTTTCCGAACCGCTGCTTTCCGAGCAGCGTTGATCCCAAGCTGGTCAGCACATGAGCGCCAAGCTTCGAACGTACCGATGCTCGTCCCCTCGCCCGTTCCCATGCTCTGACGTTGATCCCACCGTTCAACGGTAGCTGCCGCTGCATTCGCCGCGTGCCACCGCTGACAGTAATCCAGCCCTCACCACCACCTTTGCACATCGAAACTAGTCGATCAACGACTAAGCGATTGAAGCCACCGCCGGTGCTTGCCGAGAATTGGCGCACGCGCAGCGAACTATGTTCGTGCGGCGTGTCCCGACTTGCTTTGTGACTGGTCGGCTAAAGAGGTCAGCGACGTCTTACCCGCCTATGAGCTTGGATCGCAGCCGTTGCTGACAGCGTCAGTGTCCGCGTCTAGCTGACTTCGGTTCGCAGCAGTCGCTCCCCCTGCCGCGTGCATAGCTTTGGCCTTCCCGCACGGGGGCCAAGAGGAGCATCAACGACCCGCCTCTCGACACCCTGGTGGAAGCAGTGCGACGTTCGCGCAGGTGAATCGCCTCGCTGACCAAACACAAAGCGGCTCGGACGCTCGAGCTGCCAGAGAGCTCGTGCGACTCGAAGGCGGCCCACAGTCGCCACCCGCGTTTTGACTCGCTATTGGCGTGGTCTCCTTCTCGAACGGGTGGGTGCGGGAAGCTCGCTTCCTGCCGGACTGACCGAAGTGCGAAGGAGCGCCGACGATGACCGCGGCACGCTCCGGCGGCCTCTGCCCCGACTCAGTCCCGCACTTGCGCTTGCAGGCACGCTACGGTGCGCGCCTGCTCGCCTTCGCAGAAGCCCTCGCGAATGGCCGCGACCCCGTTCTCGGCGCATTCCCAGCTGGCGACCGGCTGCTGCACGAGACACGCGTACGTCGCGGCAATCGGGTCGGTACACGGTCTGTGCGCGGCCATGGCGAGGCAGCTCTCCGCACAGTCGGAAGCGTTTGCGCACTTCAGCTCGGTGGAGCGGCTGCAGATCGTGCTGCACGCATCACTGAAGTATTGCGCGGTGTGTCCCACCGGAGGCGCTACCTTCGCCGCCTCGCTCGCAGCTGCCGCCGCCGCGGACGCTCGTGCCGGCGCCGGCGCCCGGCGCGCGCTCTCCGTCGCTGCCAACGGCGCGCGCTCGGAGCACGCAGCTAGCAATGGAATGCCAACGACAACCCACGACACCCTGCCTACCATGTGCGACTCCACCTTTCAGCCGGTGGTCGAGGGCGCGAGCGCGACTTCGAGCTCGCGCCGAATGGCTTCTTCTTTTTCTCCCGCCGCGAGCTCTCGGAGCTGCGTTCGCAGTTTCGGATGATCCGGCGCCCAGCTCGCGAGGATCCGGATGGCGGCCAGGCGGACGTGAGGATCTGCGTCCGAGCGCCCGGTCGTCAGAGCCGCGCTTTCGAGCTCCGGCGTCATCGCGCGCAAGCGAATGGCGCGCGCAGCAGCGAGTCGTACGCTTTGGTTCGAGTCGCTCGTGAGCGAACGACCGAGCTGGCGGTCAGCGGCGGGCAGCTGCATGATCTGGAGCGATTCGACCGCGGCAGCTCGCACCTCGTCGTCGCTGGCGGCGAGCAGCGGCTCCACGAGCGGATACGCGGCTTCGTGTCCGGAGTTCGCGATGGCCCGGAGTGCGGTGATCTGGCCGATTGCGGAGGTCGCCTTCTGCAAGCGGGCAAGCACGATGTCCAGCACGGCGCGGGCGCGCTGCTCTTCGCCCGCTTCGCGCAGGCGGCGAACCGCCGTTCCCAGGCCATAGGTCGCCTGCGTCTTGAGGCGGGGGACGTCGAGCAGCTCGACCATGCCCGCGAGCGTGTCGGCCGTCGGACGCACGGCACGGGTCAAGGAGATCGTCGCAAGCTTTTCCGCGCTCGGCTCGAGCTTGCGCTCGCGAATCAGCTTGAGCAGGGCGCTCTGCGCGTCGGCGCTGCCGGACGAGCCCAGCGCGTCGAGCGCGATAGTCTTCAATGGGTCGTCCGCACGCACGAGCGCCACGAGGCGCGGCACAGTGCCGGCGCGACTCCGGACCATTGCCTCGAGCGCGGTGTAAAGCTCCCCGCGCGCCTGCTCGTTGGCTCGCTTCTGGTCCGTCGTCGCGTCCGGCCCTACCGGACCGATCGAGCGAAGCTCCGCAAGCAGGCCTTCGAGCGAGCGTGCGCCGATTTTCGCCTCGTCATTCTGAGCCGGATCGACGCGCGGCACCCACGGGCGCTCCGGCGTGTAACGCGCCGCCCGCTCGAACGGAGCTCGGTAGGCCGCGAGCTTGGGAGGTGCGACGCTCGTGGCCGAGATTGGCCGCAAGGCGAGGGCCGTCTTCGATTCGACCGGGAGCATCTGCCCGTTCCCGGTGCGCACGCTCTCGTTCGACTCGAGGCTTTCCACCACCCCTGGCGCCGCGAGCTTCAGCGTGCTCGACGATTGCTCGATCTGCGGCAGGAAGGCGTCGGCCCTCGATTGGGTTAGCGCGGCTGGAGCTTTGGCGTGCAGGGCGAGGTAACGAAGCTTGGTCTTCTTGAACGTGCTCGGTGCATCGGTCCGCTCGTAGCGGGCTTCGTAGCGTCCCGTCGCGTCGCGCTCGACCGCGGTGAAGCTTTCTGCCGTTCCCGAGTGCGCCTGGAGCGCCGCCGCCACTGAATAGCGCAGCCCCACGACGAGCGACGACGGCGTGTCGGAGAACGAGGTCGCGGTCCACGCTCCGCCCTTGCCGAGCTCGAACAGAAACGGGCTCGAGAGCTCGCGTTCGAGTGGCAAAAACTCGCTCGCCTTCCCCCGGAGCGTCGTCTCCAGCTTCTGCTTCGCGAACGCGGCGTGTAGCACCACGCGTTCACGATCAGCCTCGACGGCGACGAGCGTGAGCTCCGCGTTCAGCACGAACTCAGTCAGTGGGCTGTCGTCGACGCGAGCTTCGCTTTCAAGTCGCACAGTGTAGCGACGCTCGTCGCCTAGCTTCCATGCCGGCACCTCCCCCGGAGGCACGGGCTTCACCTCGGCGGCGACGCTCGGCGCAGCGGCCGCGGGTGAAGTCGGCTCCACGGCTTGCGGTGCCGGCCGCGCTTCGCACCCCAGCGCGAGCCAAGCGATGAGACCGACTCCTGGGATGAGTCCCCTTCTCCCCATCATTGAAAGTCCTCCAGCTTCAGGTAGTGCTCGACCTTGAAAGTGCCATGAACATCCGCCGGCCCGCAGGTGTCCGTCAGGCGAGCGTCGCAGTCCGCGGCCGGAGCCGCCCACGCCGCCCGGAACGTCCCGACGAGGATGTCGTTCGTCGTCGTGGCGTCGCGTCGTACGCTGCCGGCGAGCACGGCGCTCACGAAATGGCTCGAGCGGACGTCGCCTCCGCGCCCGTTGAAGGCAACGCCCACGTCGGCACCGTAGGCCGATCCGGGGCCAATATTATATGAGAAAGAGCCAGGCATCTGGATTGGGATGTTCAGCTGGTACCAGTAACCGACGGTGCCAGTATTGTCTTCGGCGCACGCTGCTGGCCACACATCAGGGTTCCGCAACAACACGAGCGGCGACGTGTCGAGCGCGCAGTGGCGGTCGATGGATTGACCGTTGAGCGTCCCGCGGATTGAGATGCACTGCTTCGTTTGTGTGTCGGTCCGGCAATCATAAGACGGAGGAGGCAAGCTCGGGTTGAACACGTGGCCCGGAACAGCGGGCGCCCCACCCGCCGTGCCCGCAGCCCCCCCACCGAGCGTACCCGCAGCGCCCCCATTTACAGCTCCCCCCGCTCCGCCACGGGTCATGCCCCCCGCCCCCCCACGGGCCATGCCCCCAGATCCGCCGCCCGGAGCACCGGCACGGCCACCTGCTCCGCCGTTCGGCGAGCCACTGCTGCCACCACTTGAGCTCGGCTGCCCGCCGCGCGCCGTGCCTCCGATTCCCCCGCTCGAGTCGCCGTCGCCCTCACCGTCGCTCGATCCACAAGCGACGATGAGAGTTAGCAGCGACATGGAAATGCCGCGTTCCACCCATAATGAGACCCTGATCCGCATGTTCGATCGCTGCCATTCGGTGGGCGCGCCGTCAAGCCAAAGCAGGCCTCAGGAGCCGCCCATTCTCATGCCGGGGGCCGCTGCGTGCAGAACCCGCTGTAATGTAGCGGCGTCGCCGCTGGCACTTGATACGTGACGGCGGTGGTCGGGTCTGCGCTGGGAACCGTCAGTCGTCGCAGCTCGACGAACGGCAATTGCATCTCGAACACTCCGAGCGTGTTTGCACTGAGGTTGGGAACCGGTAGTACCGCGCCGGGAAGACGACTGCCGCCCTCGAACAGCTTGATCTCAGCAAGACTGAAGGGGCTGTTGAAATGCAGGATGGTCTTGCGGAACGTCTTGCTGAAGAACAGCGCCTTCAGTTTGACTTTGCCGTTCAGAGTGCCGACGAGCACCTCATTCAGCGCGAGCTTGCCGCTGTAGAACCAGTTCAAGAAGAACTCGTACTGGCGCTTCGGCAAGAGGAGACTGCCAGTGTCGATGGCGTCGAGATCCGAGGGGAGTGGACGCGCGTCTTCCAGTGCGCGGACAGACAGGCCGGTGCCCGCCTCCAGGTTCGACCGAATCACGGCCAGCGTGAGCCGCCCTTCGATACCTGCCTTGACCGCGAAACCCGGAACATCGAAGCCGACCCCCGCGAACAGCGCCAGTGAGGCCGAGGCCGCGGGAATGAGCTTACCCGAGACCGCGACGATTTCGTTGCTGTCCGGCGGCGCGAGAGCGAGCGCGCTAGCAGGGGAGAAGCGGTAGTGCAGGTTGCCTTGCACCCCGTAGCTCAGCCCCACGTCGACCGTAATGTTGACAGGGATGGGACCGACGAAGAACGGGAAGTTTGCGACCTCCTGCGATTCGTTACGGCTGATGTTCAGGAAGTTGATGCTGACGTCGACTGTCACGGATCGGAGCGCGTTCTGGAAGTCGGCGCTCTTGCGGGCGAGCTCGAGCTGCGCGTTGCGGATGTCCTGGACGCGCTTCTCATAGTAGGCGACGTACTGGTTGATGGTGGCGGCCACCGGCTGTCCCATGCAATTCGTCGCAGGGAAGTCGCTTTCAGGCGATTGCACTGCGGCGCAAAACTGGGTCCGGTTGAACGTCGTGTTCGCAGCGAGCGCCCGGTGTTGCTGAATCAGGACCTGCGCGTCGCGCAGCGCCTTCTTCGCGCGGTCGCCGGCGAGGTCGAAGGTCGAGAAGGCCGAGGAGCACGCGCTACCCGCCGCAGCAAGCGTCGGGTTGTCGGACGTGGAATCCGTGCGGAACGGATCGTTGCCGAACAGATCGATGAAGTCGATGCCGAACACCTTGAAGCGCGCACTCGCCGTGCTGAACCGGCAGCGCTGTGCCTGAACGTCGGCGCCCATATCGATGAGCGTCTGTTCGCTTCTTACTCCGAAAAAGGCCACGGTCGTGCGCGCAAGGAACGCGGCACCGGCGTCGAGCGTGAAGCTCGCATCACCGAACGGCTCCGGGCGTAGGTCGACGTTGAAACGCACGTCTGGCTTGAAATTGAAGGTCAGCAAGCTTCCGCTTCCGTGCTGTGCGTCCTTCGTCGCTCCGTCCGTGAACGGCGGTGGGTCGGTGAGACCCAGCTTGCACCAGCAGTTTCCGTTGTGCGGCTTCTCGCAAGTGGTGGAGTTCACCGGATCCGTGAATACAGGGTCCGGCGCGGGCTGGCGGTTGCTAGTGATCACGCTCGACGTCGTGCGAACGATGGGGGTGTACGTGCTCGGATCGGCCGGCCCTGAGGAACCCGTCCATCCCGTCGTCGGACACACATCGAATGATGCGCAGCCGCACGCGCCAGGATTGCTGGGGTTCGCGCAGGCGCAGCCACCTGGAGTCGTGCAGCCGCTTGGAAACGGCTCGTTCGCGCACTGCGCTTTGGGCAAACCGCAGAACAATTGTTGATTCGCGCAAAGCGCCGGAGCCGAGGTGCTGGTGCAGCTGGTGGGCTTGCCACTGTTGCAGATATACTGCGCACCGAGGGAGGCACAGTCAGCACGTGACGTGCAGCGAACGGTCGTTACCTGAGCCGGGTCGAGCTCGCATGCCTCGACGACCTGGGTCGTGCCGCATGCGGCACCAGTGTTGGGTACGGCGTCGAATGCCCCCTGCAGCTCAGCGGAGGTGGGGTTTCGTCCCGGATGCGGCGTAAGGCCGCCCGTCTCCGCACGGCAGTTGTTAGGATCGACGGGAGCTACGGGGTTGGTACCAGGCGGGATCGGCACGGGGCGCGCCGGCGGGAGGTTGTCGCTCGTCGTGCAGGCGACGTTCAGCCGATCGGTCGGGCAGCTGTCCTGGCAATCGAGGCGACCGTCCCCGTCGGTGTCGACGTCGCGCGCGTTACAACCGCAGACGCCCGGTTGTCGCTTCGTCGCGTCGACCGGACAGACGTCGAGGCAGTTCGGAGTTCCGTCGGCGTCGCTGTCCGTCAGGTCAGAGCCAGCCGGGCACTCGCTACAGTCAGCCTTGCCGTTGGCGTTCGCGTCGGCGCAGCCAAGCCCAATGGAACACGCGGTGCGGTTCGTGGCGCAGTCGCCGGGCGCGAACGCGCGATGCGTGATAACCGTGTTCGGCTGCGCGACATCGATCGACTTTGCATAGATCGCGCCGGCATGGCCCTGGCTCGAGCTGATGACGTTCACCTTGGAGTTTTGGGCGACCAAGGTGCCAACGAAGGGCGCGTCGATGATGCCGTCGTTCGTTCCGAGGAAGCCGAACATCACATTGTGCAGCGACGTGTTCTGCTTTTGTTGCGACGCTCGATAGATGAAGTTCCCCCCAGACACGAAGATGTAGATGGGGCCGGCGGAATTTCTGAGCTCGATCACGCTGGTCGGCTCGAGTGTCAGCGAGGTGAAGTAGTAGGCTCCCGGTTGCGAGAAAATGATCCGCGACCGGGGCTGCGTCTGAAGAATGCCGTAGCCGCCGGGGGTCACGGTCGCCGTCTGATCGAGGGGGACGATGACGTCACTCTGCGGCGTCGGAAAATCCGCGTTCCAGGTGACGACCTTGCTCCCGAGCGCCACATTTTGCTGGATGCTGCCGTCGACGATCACCTGATTTTGAACCACGACGCTGCCCTGACTGCGCACCGAACCGTAGACGTGCGCGCGGTCGCGCAGCGTGACGTTCGCAACGCTCCAGAGGTCGCGTACTTCTGCGGTTACGCCGATGTTGGTTCCCACCGTCCCCGCGTTCGACGCCGAGGCACGCGTGCCGTTCGGCTCGAGCAGCTTTACCGTGTCGCCGACGTTGAGCGTGTTGTTGGCGGCGAGCACCACCTGATCGACCGGTACCGGTTGCGGGAGCCGGATCTCGAACGCTCGAACGAGCGCCTGTGAGGAGCTCGCTACCGGCGTCTCCGACTGATCGTCGTTGACTGCTGCGCAGCCGAGCGCTTGCGAGATGAGAGCGAGGACGAACCCAATACGTCTACCGTATGCCAATTTATCACCCCTTGTGCCTGCTACCCTATCAGCAGCCTCTTGCTCGCCATCTGAATTCGATCTGAATTCCAATGCTTCAGACGCGAGTGCGCGGGTTCAAGTGCCCGCGTGCGGAACGTAGATGTAACCCGAGCGTGTGCTCTCGACGCTGTCGGCAAGGCCCGCCTCGCGCAGCTTGCGCCGCAGATTGGCGATGTGCCGATAGGCGAGGTCACGACCGCGCCCCGCGACGTCGACACGGCCGAGCAACGTCTTCGCGACCTCTTCTACGGTGACCTGTGGTTTCGCGCGGAGATGACGCAAGATGCGCGCTTCCGTCGGCGTGAGCGCGACGCTTCGCTCTGGGCCGTGAACCATGACGTCCTCGTGCGCGAGCCCCTCGCCTTCGGCGTCGACGGCCGGCGGCAACGAGGTCGGTGCTCGGCGCCGCAGCCGCGCCAAGGTGCGTGCAGTGAGCTCAGCCGGCGCCACCGAGCGGGCGACGCAGTCGTCCGCTCCTGCGTCGAGCGCGGCGATCACCTCGGCCGAGTCGTCGTTCGGCGCGAGCACCATCAGCTCTGCATTGCCCGCAACGCAGCGGACCCACCGACAGGAGTCGGCGAGGCCGCGCTCCGGCCAGACCACCGGATCCCAGTCCAAGAGCACCAGATCGCTGCTGTGTCCGAGGCCCCACTGACCTTGATCTCGAACAGGGTGCACGACGTCGACCTGGTGACCTCGCGCACGCAACGCGTCCGCTAGCCCCCAGAGCGACGAGACCCGACCGCCAACGATAATCAACACCCGCATGACAACCCCACTCGGGCGGCCATTCTCCGGCCGCCATCCCCTCTCGGTCCCGTTCTGCTGACCCCTCGAAGCTGGTTTTTAGAAGCAGCGATCGAACGAGCTGTGCGAGCTCTGCGAGCAGCTGGCTTCAGCGTCCAGACAATCGCGCGCATCTTTACACACGACAGCCTGGCTATTCGCCTGACAGGATGCGGCGCACGCAACGCGTTCGAACTCGATATTCCCCGCCGCTGTGTCGAATGCGCAACAGAGCTGCATCGGACAGTCTTCCGGACCATCACACGCAAGTTCGGTCACCGAATGATTCGGCACCGCGCAGGGCTCCGACGCGGCAATGCACGCGTTGTCGTCCCACGGGAACCGAATGCAGCACTTCTGGCCTGGCGAACAAGTAGCCGTGCCCGAGGTGAGATCGCAGGGAACGCCATCGGGGGGCCCGATGTTGGTGCGCGGATTGGGAGGCCGCAGCTGACCACCGGCGCCCGCGTTCGAGCTGCCGCCGAGGGTTGTGCCCGCGCTACCGCTGCTGCCGCCCTGATTACCGCTGCTGCCGCCCTGATTACCGCTGCTGCCGCTGTCCCCGCAGCCCCAGCTGGCTGCTGCGAGCAGGGAGCATGCGAGTAGGTTCGCGCGACGATTCAATGTCATTCGGCTGGCTCGTCTCACGCTCGATGCACCTCCTCCCTACAACGCTACTCAGCGGTCCAGCGCGCGGCGCGCCCCGCACCCATAGAGTGGGAATTACTGCCTGGCCCTCCGAAGCGCCAGCACAAAGTTGCGGACGCATTGCCGACGCGAGTTTCGGGCGAGCGTCGTAGCAACGAACGGGAACTCAGACCAACGAGGAAGCGTTCTGAGTCGGACCAGGGCGCAGCATCAATGGGCTGAACGCAGACATGCTAACGCCAACGACGGACGTCCTGCCGAGAGTCATTGGGCAGGTCGAGCTCGTGGCGCATTCGAGGGCAAGCTGCTCCAGAGACCACGCCCGCCGCCGGCGGTTGCTGCCGACAGCGAGGACGCGCCGACGTGGCGTCACTGGCCGGCCGATGAGGCGGCGTCGGTCCAGGTCGCTCGGGGGCGGTGTTCGGAGCCCCCGGGCATTGGGGGCGCGAGTAAGCTCGCAGCGCACAGGCAGCTACCGAACTGGCCTCCGAATGAAAACTCGCGCTGCTCTTTGCATCAGAGAGGAGGTGTCGTCTTTTGCCACGTCTACGCCGCGCACTCCTCCCCGGGCAGCGCCGTTTCCCCCGGCGCTGGGGCAATGGCGGGAGGCGATTTCCGTCAGCCAGAACGACGTCTCGAGGAGTACGCTAGCGAGCGTGTCCGAGTCCGAGGCACTGGTCGTGCGTGCCCAAACCGGGGATACGTCCGCGTTCGGTGAGCTCTTTCGCCAGCACCGAGCCGATGTCACCCGCTTGGTTCATCGCCTGCTGGGCGGTCGCAGTGACGTCGACGACGTGGTGCAAGAGGTCTTTCTGCAAGTGCACCGCAGTCTGAAGGACTTCCGTTTCGGCTCGCGTTTCTCTACCTGGCTGTACCGCGTGACCGTGAACGTGGTCTTGATGCAGCGACGGGCGCAACGCAGCCGCCCGGTGCTGGTCGACGTCCCCGAAGGCCTCTCGCCTCCCGACGAGACCCTCCTGCCCGACGAGCAGGTGGCGCGTCGTCGGCGGGTCGAGGCGCTGTTTCGCCTGCTCGAGCGGCTGAGCGACAAGAAACGCCTGGCTTACGTGCTGCACGAGATGGAGGGCCTCTCGCCCTCGGACATTGCGAAGATCGTGGGCGCACCGGTGCTCACGGTGCGCACGCGCCTGTTCTACGCGCGCCGCGAGCTCTTGGCCTTGCTGCCCGAGGAGCCCGTGCTCGCGGGTCTTGCCCGCCAGATGGAAGATTTGGGTCCTGCCACGAGCTCCGTGCCGCAACAGAAAGAACCCGCGTGATGTGGCGCAAGCCTGCGGCCGAACGCGCTCTGGCGCTCGTGACCGCCGAAGCGCGACGGAGCCCCGCGCCCGAGCTCGATTGGGAGCGGCTGCAGAGACGGCTTCACGCGGCGACACAGCAACCGCAACGCCCGCCGACACGAAGACTGCAAGTGCTGGGTCTCGCCCTCGCCGCTTCGGGCGTCCTTGCGGTCGGTGGTTCGTGGTGGCTTTCGAGCATGGAGCCTCCGAGCAGCGCCCCGAGCGGGCTTGCGGCCGCTGCCCGCCCGACGCAGCTCGACGGTGATCAGCTTGGACCCGAGCGCGCGTTGAGCGCGACGGACGCTGAG
>DASQDA010000158.1:0-8282 GCA_035634435.1 Polyangiaceae bacterium | reverse complement strand
GTCGGTACAGCCCTCGGGAGCTTCCATGAACGGGAACGCCAGTGCGCGCCCGCGCAAGCTACCGCCGCCGCTGCCAGCAGCGCGCGTGAGCGAGCGCCCCGGCGCTGCGGGATCGCTGGCGCCCAAGTCTCCGTCTCGGCCGCCAGCTCCGAGTAGTCGCCCAGCACGCCCTTCGCGCCCGGCGCCGTCGCCGCCCAAGCCTGCGCTGGCCACGCCGCCGCCGCTGACGACCTCGCCCTCGATATCGCCTGCCTTGGCTACCTCTGCGGGGTCGCGAACACCGCCTGCGGTACGCGAGCAAGCAACGTCGCTAAGGCCCAGCCTGCCCACGATGGCTCAGGCGGCGCCCCGCATCAGCCAGGTTCCGAACGGGAGCTCCTCGCTCGGCGCCGCGGCCTCGGTCCTACCGAGCCCCACTGCTGCTGACCTGGAGCTGCAGAGCGCACAGCTCGCGGCGGGCGAGAAGAGCTCGGTGCGCACCATCCAGCGCCCGGCGGCGACGCCGCTGATGCGCCAGACTGCGCGCGTGAGTGTGGTTGCAAGCCCCACCGAGCGCGGCCTGTTCCTGGTGCGGTTGCTCGCCGAGGGTGAGTCGCCCCCGGCGCAAGCTAGCGAGGCACTGCTCGTCGTGCTCGACCCCAAAGCAACCGTGCTGTCGCGTTGAACGTCGCTCGCACGCCTGGAGAGCTGAGCATGCGCAGGCGCGCGGCGCGCTTTCGCCGCTGCTTGCCGGGGGCGCCGGTGAACGACTTGCGCAGCTCGATGTGCACACAACGTGCGTGTTGCGCACAACGTAGCTGGCGCACCAACCTCAATTGCGCAGTGGTCCTGTTGCGCGTACACTCATTTCAGCGACTCCGTAGGAGCGAATCGCTTCGGGGTCGGGAGAAACCATGCTTCAACTCGTAACAAGGTGCGCTGCTGGCGCGCTTGCGCTCGGTCTGCTCGTGGGCGGCTGCAGCAGCAAGGAAGACTCCAAGGCGCCGGCGGCGCCCAATGGCACGAGCGGGGCCCCGCCGGTCGCAGTGCCCGATGCCGGCATCAACCCGGTGGAGGGGGCTGCTGGAGCCGGCGCCATGGAAGGCGAGTCTTGCGCCGAGCTGAGTGGGCTTGCGGAGTGCGGAGTGACGACGGTCGCAGCCGACATCCGGACCGTGAACATTCTACTGCTGATCGACAAGTCGGGAAGCATGACGGACCAGCCCGTTGGATTCGATGCCAACAAGTGGTCTGCGCTGCGAACGGCGCTGGAAGAAGCGCTCGGCAACGTGAAGGCAGATATCAACTTCGGTCTGCTGATGTATCCCTTCTCCAGCACGCAGACCATCCCCGAGGTGTGTAAGGAGGGCTGCTGTGCCGTGCCCGAGGGTGCGGACGCGGTGAACGTCGACATCGACTCCGGCAGCGTGACGGTGCCGCGCATCCTGAACGCGCTCGAAGCGACGAGCCCAGGCGGCGGAACGCCCACGGCAGCGGCGTTGCAGCGTGCCAACGAATACTTCACGACCGGCGCAGGCGCCGGCTTGCAGGGAAACAGCTACGTGCTGCTGGCGACCGATGGCGGTCCCAATTGCAATGCTTCCAACAGCTGCGGCGCCGAGCGCTGTACGCCGAATCTGGACAATCAGTGCAATTCGGGCAATTGCTGCAAGTCTTCTGGTGAGTATTGCCTGGATGATCACGAGGTCACCCGTCAGATCGAGGCGCTGAAGGCCAATGGAATTCCCACGTTCGTCGTGGGCATTCCGGGAACCGAAGCCTACGCTCCGTATCTCGAGGAGTTTGCCAAGGCGGGCGGTGTGGCGAATCCGACGGCCCCGCCCCAGTACTATGCCGTCTCCGCGTCGGGTGGTGTCCGCGGCTTGGTGGACGTGTTCACCGGCATCACCACCAAGCTGGTGCGTTCCTGTGAGATCACGCTCTCGACTGACCCACCCAACGTCAATGAGGTCAACCTCGCTGTCGACTGCGAGGTGGTCCGTCCCACGGCCGATGACGGCTCAGGATGGGAGCTGGATACGAGCACGGCGCCCAACAAGGTGCTGCTCAAGGGCGCCCTCTGCGAACAGGTGGAGCGTGATGGCGTGCGGCGGATCGACGTCGTCTATGGCTGCCCGACCATTCGCTGAGCCTCCCCAGCCCTCCCCGTATACTTGCCATGGAACCCAATCATTTGCCGAACCCAAGCCCCACGATGTCTCGTTCAACCGGGTCCAAGCTGTATCTGTCGGCGTTCTCGGCGCTGCTCATGGCTGCCCTTGGTGCCTGCAGCAGCGACGACTCCGACACTGACGGCAACGGGCCCCGGGCAGGGGCCTCTGGTGTGGGGGGAGGCTCCGGTTCTGGAGCTAGCAGCGGAGCAGCCCCAAGCTCGGGTGGTCGTTCCAGCCTAGGCGGCTCTTCTTCCAGTGGAGGCGGAGCCCGCGCTTGCCAGGGCGTCCCATTTACCCAGGCTGACGCCGGCGAATCCGGCGAAGCCTGCGCCGGTGTTTCGCTCGAGGCCGAGCCGGTGCCGCTCGACCTCTACATCATGATGGATCGGTCCGACTCCATGAATCAGCTCGTGGACGGCTCGAGCATCACGCGCTGGGAAGCGCTCAACACGGCCGTGCAGGAATTCGTCGAAAAGTCCTCGACCGCGGATCTCCGCGCCGGCATCGGCTTCTTCGGTCGGACTGGTGGGCGCGACGATGCGCTGGATTGCGACGAGAGCTATTACGCAACGCCCAAGGTGGCGATCGGTCCCATGAGTGAGGTCGGAACGGACCTGATTGCGGCCATGGCCAACACGCGCCCCGGCGGTCTTACTCCCACCCTTCCTGCGTTGCGGGGCGCGCTTCAGTACGCCAAGAGCTGGGCCGCGGACAACACGGGTCGCGCGACGGCCGTGGTCTTCGTCACCGATGGCTTTCCGACGCAGTGTCAGAGCCCGGTGTCCTTCACGGAGATTGCCGGCGCCGCCAAGGACGGCCGCGAGACGGATCCGTACGTTCGAACGTTCGTGGTGGGCCTCGCGGCTGGGTTCAATCTGGAAAGCATCGCTGCATCCGGGGGTACCCAGAAGGCCTACTTGGTCGACGAGGGCAACGTGACCGACTCGTTCGTCGAGACGCTGGTGAATATCTCCGATTCGCGAATAGCGTGCGAGTACGACATTCCGGAGCCGCCCGACTCCGGCATGTTGATCGACGACGATAAGGTTCAAGTGGTTTACACGCCCGCTACCGGCGGAGCCGAAGAGGTGCCCCGGCTCGAGTCACTGGCGGCTTGCGATCGCAACCCTCAGGGTGGTTGGTACTACGACAACCCCACGAACCCGAGCCGGATCCTCGTGTGTCCTTGCACGTGCTCGCGCTTCGCAGCAGGCCGAGTGGACATTCGGCTTGGTTGCGAGCCGTACATTGGCTTGCGATGACCCCTTGGCGGCGGATCGGTGCCACGTAGCAACACACAGCCCCACCTCTTGAAGCTCTTAATCGTTCCATTGCAACGCTAACGAAAGATTCCCTCCATGCTGAAGTACAAGACCAAGTCGCTCGCCCTCTGCCTCACGGCAACCCTCGCTACCTGCGCGTGCGGTAGCTCGGACTCCGATGACGGCGGCGGCGCTTCGGGCTCGGGATCCGCCGGCAGAGGGCCAATGATCGGCCTCGGCGGCAGCACTGGCGTTCCCGGAGGTGGCGCGGGCGGCGGAGCGACGTTCGACGGTGGCAAGCTGCCTCTGACCCCACAGGAGGTCACGCAGATCCGGGGGGATGCTTGCGCGGGCTGGAGCATCGAAGGTGAGGCGCTGCCAGCCGTCATGCAGCTGGTCGTCGACGTCAGCAGCTCGATGAACCAGACGCCGCGTGGCGCGCGGGAGACCAAGTGGGAGTCCACGCGCGAGGCTCTGCTCGAGGCTGTGGTCGGAGTCGACGGCTCGGGATTGCCCGCTTCCGTGGGGCTCGGAATGCTCTTTTACCCGAATGTCCCCTCCTCGACGCCTTCAGCGCAACCCCGGAACATCTCAGCCTGCGTCAACGTCGATGCGATGGTGCCCATTGCCTTGCTCGGCGGAGAAACGGCCGCCCAACGCACTCTGGTTCGGACCTCGATCGAGCGTGTACAGCTCGCTAGCAGTACGCCGACTCACGACGCCTACCGTCACGCGTTGCAGAACGCTCTGCTCACCACGCGTCTGTCAGGCCAGCGCTACATGCTGCTGATTACGGACGGGGAGCCCACCTTGTCCCTCGGGTGCGTCAATGGCACCGGCTCGCTGAACGCCGTGGACCCCGCGCCCATCGTCCAGGAGATCACTGCTGCTGCCGCGCAGGGCATCAAGACGTTTTTGATTGGCTCGCCCGGCAGCGAGAACAATCGCCGCTGGATGTCGCGCGCCGCCGTCATTGGCGGGACGGCCCTGGCAGGTTGTCGAGAGGACGGGCCCAACTACTGCCACATGGACATGACTCAGTCCGCCGACTTCAGTCAGGCGTTGCGCGATGGTCTGGCAGACGTGGCGGGTCAGATCGCCCCCTGCTCTTACGCGTTCCCGCCGCCTCCGAGCGGACAGGTGCTGGACACCAACAAGGTCAACCTGATCGTGAAGTCCGGCTCCCAGTCTTCGCTCGTGCTGCGCGACGACGTGGGCGACTGCACGCAAGGTTGGCAGCTCAATGCCAACCAAGAGGTCGTGCTCTGCCCGCAAACCTGCGCCGAGGTGCAGGCGGATGCCAGCATGTCTGTCGAGCTGGTGTTCGGCTGCGGCAGCGTGCCGACGCCTCCGCGTTGACGTCGACCAAGGCACTCGGCGAGCCTCCGCTGCCCGACGGCCAGCGGAGGCCCGCTGCTGAGCTGGTCCGGCTAGGGGCTTGCCAGCTCGTCGGCGAGCACGAGCCGGCGCACGTCCTCATCGCTGACCTCCGGTTGCAGGTCGGCAAGTCGTTGAAATCGAGCAAACAGGCGGCTGCGTGCTTCCGGCGCCACGACGAGCCCGAGCTCTTGCGCCTTCGACAGAAAGCCCGAGCGCCCCGACAGCTTGCCGAGCACGATTTGTGCGCCCAGCGGGTGCCCGACCCAGGCGGGGTCGACCGCTTCGAACGTCGCCCGTTCCTTCAAAATGCCATCCTGATGAATGCCAGAGGCGTGGCGGAAGGCGTTCCGCCCCACGATGGCCTTGTTGGGCGCTATGGGCATGCCACTTCGGACCCGCACCAGCTCGGAAAGGCCGTGAATGCGTGTGCAGTCCACGTCCGCGTGAACACCCATTGCCTTGCCGTGAACGAGCAACGCCACCGCGACCTCTTCCAAAGCCGTATTGCCCGCACGCTCGCCGATGCCATTGACCGCTACTTCCACCTGCCGAGCGCCAGCCTCGATGGCGGCAAGGGCATTGGCAGTGGCCAGGCCAAGGTCGTCCTGGCCGTGGAACGAGAGCGTCACCGCGGCGAGCTCGGGCACATCCTCGAGCAGACGCTGGAAGAGGCGAGTGATGTGCGCGGGCGTGGCGATTCCCACGGTATCGGGGACGTTGATGATGGATGCACCCGCTGTGATTGCCGCGCGAATCATGGCGCTCAACGTAGCCGGCTCAGCGCGCGTGGCGTCCATCGCGCTGAACTCCACTTCAGCGACCCTGTCCCGTGCCAGCCGGATCGCGGCGCTGAGCATCGCGAGCGCGTCGGACTCGGCCTTGCGCAACTGTCCGGTCAGATGGGTGACGCTGCTGCCGATGAACACGTGGATACGGCCGCGTCGAGCCTCGCTCAGCGCGTCGGCGGCTGTTTCGACGTCGGCCAGCGTGCAGCGTGCGAGTGCACACACGCCTGAGCTCTGCACCTGCTGAGCCACCGCGCGCACGTTCGCGAGCTCTGCGGGCGAAGCCGCCGGGAATCCGGCTTCGATGACATCCACTCTCATCGCCTCGAGCGCGAGTGAGATGTCGAGCTTGTCACGAGTACTGAAATTCACGCCGGCGGACTGCTCGCCGTCGCGCAGGGTGGTGTCGAAGATGACGACTTTGTCGGTACGATGGGCTGAGGTGACGTTCACGGTTCTGTTCTCCGTTCCCGTTTGGCGGGCAGGAAATCAGCCGTAACGTTCGACTGCACCCGCCGCGTGGCGGGTGCTCTGGGGTCGATTCAAACTCGATTGCAGAGCGGTCCCGCCGGGCACCAGAGGAGCCCAAGAAGGAGAGCTGAGAATGCAATACGAGCCACGGCCTGAGCTTTCGCCAGAACACCGGCCGTTGTCAAGTCATCCTGTGTGCGCTGCACGGCGCCCGACGAGATGGGGTCGCTGGACCCGTTGGCGCACGCCGATGCTAACGTGCGACAGATGGAGGAGAGGAGAGGTGCAATGACGGAGGGGGACGCGCGCAGCGCCGCTGACGGGCTGCCCTCGAAGCAGGTGTTGCGCAAGGAGCTATCGACGTTGCTTGCCGCAGATCTGCAAACCATCGAGCGAGCCCACCAGACGACCCACCGTGGTGCCACGCACGAAGAGGCGAAACCGGAAAATGACAAGGACACGCGTGCGCTCGAACAATCATACCTCGCGCGCGGGCAGGCCCAGCGTGTCATCGAGCTGAGGCGGGCGCTTTTGGAAGTGGACGCGATGGAGCTCGCGCCGCTGGAGTCAAACGCGGCCGTGGTGCAAGGAGCCTTGGTGCACGTCGATGACGAACAGCAGAGCCAATGGCTCTTCCTGGCACCCCACGGTGGCGGGTCGCTCCTGGCGCAAGGACGGGTCCGGGTGGTGACGCCACAATCCCCGCTTGGGCGAGCCCTGCTCGGCAAACGTGCGGGAGAGGAGTGTGCCGTTAGAATCGCCGAGCGGCAGCGCCAAATGTCGCTGCTGGAAATCCGCTGACTCCCTGAGGCCTGAAGACAAAAACCGAGGGCGGAGCACCAGTAGGGCGGGCCGCGCGCCACGTGGCGCAAAATTGTTCGGCTCGGGGGCGGACGTTTCCCGCGCGGGTGATATAGGGGCGGCCATGCAATCGCCCGACTTCACTGCCCTCCTCGGTCCCGAGCTCGCGGAGGCGATCACCAAGAAGGGCTACACCGCGCTCACTCCCGTACAGGAGGCGGTGCTCGACCCGGCGCTCGCAGATCGCGACCTGCGTATCAGCTCACAGACCGGCTCCGGCAAGACGCTCGCCATCGGCTTCGTGCTGCGCGATGTCGTGCAGCAGGCAAGCAAACCCGCCAAGGGGGTGGGACGCCCCGCCGGTCTCGTAGTGACCCCCACGCGCGAGCTGGCCAAGCAGGTCGAGGCGGAGCTCACATGGCTCTACGCTGGGCGCAAAGTGCGAGTGACCGGGGTGACCGGAGGAGCGAGCTATCGTGATGAGCAGCGTGCGCTCGCTGCGGGTCCGTCCATCGTGGTCGGAACGCCCGGTCGCTTGCTGGACCATCTGCGTCGCGGCTCCATCGACCCGAGTGGGCTCGCGGCGGTGGTGCTCGATGAGGCCGACCGCATGTTGGATCTCGGCTTTCGCGACGACCTCGAGGCGATCCTGGCGATGGCGCCGGAGGAGCACCGCACGCATCTGGTATCCGCGACGTTCGCTCGCGAAGTGCGAGCGCTAGCAGATCGCGTGCAGAAAAAGGCGGTCAACGTCGAGGGCACTCCGCTCGGTACGGCGAACACCGACATCGACCACGTGATCTACATGGTGGCTCCGAGCGAGCGCGTGAACGCGCTCATCAACATACTGCTGGCCAATCCCGAGGATCAGACGCTCGTATTCGCGCGCACCCGCGCCGACGTTGCGCGAATCGCCGACGAGCTGAAGGACGCCGGCTTCTCGGTGAGCTCGCTCTCGGGCGAGATGGAGCAAGCGGCTCGCAACCGCGCGATGAGCGCTTTCAAGCGCGGTGACATTCAGGCGCTCGTCGCCACGGACGTCGCTGCGCGAGGCATCGACGTTCAGGACATTGCGCGGGTGGTGCAGGTGGACCCTCCAACGGACGCCGACACTTACACGCATCGCAGCGGTCGCACGGGGCGCGCCGGGCGCAAGGGCACGAGCGCCATCCTGGTGGCGCCATCGGCTCTCAGCCGCGTCTCGCAGCTCTTGAGGCGGGCGGCGGTGAAGTTTCGAACCGAGTCGGTGCCAACGGCAGCTTCCATCCGTGAAAAGCGCGAACAGCGGCTGTTTGCCGAGCTCACCGACGCGGCCGAGGGCGCGAAGGAGCTCGACGGGCGCGCTGCGGCTCTGGCCCGCCGCATCGTCGAAGCGGGTGAGGCCGAGCGAGCGCTGGGTCGTTTGCTCGCCCAGGCTCAAGGCCCTGGCC
>DASQDA010000157.1:0-1844 GCA_035634435.1 Polyangiaceae bacterium | reverse complement strand
CCTTTTTCTGCGCGGCAGCTTGTGCCTGAGCGTCTTCGATCTTCTTCAGCAAATGGCCGTCGATGAACGGCCCCTTCTTTACGCTACGCATGAATCAGCCCTTCGCCTTGCGATGCTTCACAATCATCGAGTCAGTGCGCTTGTTGTTGCGCGTCTTCTGGCCCTTCGCGAGCTGACCCCAGGGTGAGCAAGGGTGACGACCGCCGCTCGTGCGGCCTTCACCACCACCCATCGGATGATCCACCGGGTTCATGGTTACGCCGCGGTTGTGCGGGCGACGTCCCAGCCAGCGCCGGCGGCCGGCCTTGCCCAAGCTGATGTTCTGATGGTCCAGGTTCGACACCTGCCCCACGGTGGCACGACAAGCGATGTGCACCTTGCGCACCTCGCCGCTCGGCAGCTTCACCTGTGCGTAGGCGGCGTCCTTGGCCATCAGCTGCGCTGCGACGCCAGCCGCTCGCACGAGCTGACCGCCCTTGCCTTTGCGCATCTCGATGTTGTGGATCATCGTGCCCGCCGGGATTTCTCCGAGCGGAAGGCTATTGCCGGGGCGGATGTCGCCGTACCGGCTCGATACCACGTTGTCGCCTTGCTTCAGACCATCCGGCGCCAGAATGTACGCCTTCTCGCCGTCGGCGTAGTGGAGCAACGCGATGCGCGCCGTGCGGTTGGGATCGTACTCGATATGCGCGACCTTGGCAGGCACGCCGATCTTCGCACGCTTGAAGTCGATGACGCGGTACTTCTGCTTGTGTCCGCCACCGCGGAAACGCGAAGTGATCCGGCCGTAGTGGTTACGGCCACCGGTCGCATGCTGGGGCTCGAGCAGACTGCGCTCGGGCTCGTCCCGGGTGAGCTCCTTGAAGTCGGAGACCGTGTAGAAACGCCTGGCGGCGGAAGTGGGTTTGAATGCGCGGATACCCATCGCTCACTCCTTCGATTCGTCGAAGAACTGGATGTCGTCGCCCGCTCGAAGCGTGACGATGGCCTTTTTCCAGTTGCGACGCTTGCCGAGCTCGCGGCCCATGCGCTTGAGTTTGCCGCGCTGGACCAACGTGTTGACGTCGGCGACTTTCACAGAAAACAATGCCTCGATGGCTTCGCGAATTTGAATCTTGTTCGCGTCCGGAGCCACCTCGAAAATGACCTTTTGATGCTCTTTGAGCCGCGCTGCCTTCTCGGTCAGTGCAATCGGTCGCTTGATGATGTTCAGAGGATTCATGACTGACGCTCCAGACAACGAGCCTCGAGCGCCTTTGCCGCCGCCTTGGACACCAGGATGTGATCATGGCGCAGCAGGTCGTAGACGTTGACGCCTTCGGGCGGCAGGTAGGAATTGTCGGGCATGTTGCGGATCGAGAGCTGCAGGCCCTCGTTGCCGCGGTCGTCGACCACCAGGGTCTTGCGTCCCGTCTTCAGGGTGACGAGCACGGAAGCCAGCCGCTTCGTCTTGATCTCGCCGAGATCCATGTCCTCGACGACCGTGAAGCGACCTTCCTTCACCAGCAAGCTGAGCGCCGAGCGCAATGCGCTCACGCGCACCCGACGGGGCGGGCGGTAGCTGAAGTCCTGCGGCTTGGGCGGATGCGCGCGACCACCGCCCACGAACAGCGGAGCACGGATGGAACCGTGACGTGCACGACCGGTGCCCTTCTGCTTGTAGATCTTCTTGCTCGACCCCGCGACCGCTGCGCGTTCTTTGCCGGCGTGTGTGCCCGCACGGCGCGAGGCCAGCTGGGCGGTAACGACCTCGTGGAAAAGGTGCTCTTTGACCTCGGCTGCGAAGACTTCGTCGGAGAGCTCGAGCTCGCCGACTTTTTCCCGTAGGAGGTTGAAAATATCGA
>DASQDA010000156.1:0-3304 GCA_035634435.1 Polyangiaceae bacterium | reverse complement strand
CCAGGATGCAGGCCGCCACCGTCGCGCGCTGTCGCAAGGAAACCTGCGGCAGTGTGCCGGCGAGCAGCATCGCGCCGGTGAATCCGAGCATCGCCGTCAGCGGATGCGTGATCATGACGAGCGCCCAGCACGCGGTCGTCGCCACGAGCCAGCCATGAGCGGCGCCATCGCGCAGGGCACGCAACGTGACGGCAAACCCGATGAGCGAGAGTCCAAGCGCTGCCGTCGATGGATAAGCAACCACGCTGAAGAAGATCTTCAGCTGGTTGACGTTCGAAAAGTGCCAGGCGTCGTACCAGCTGGTGAAAAGCACGATCAGCCCGTAGAGCGACGCGCGTGCATCGTGAAAGTAGCTGCGGAAGAACCAGAAAATACCGACGAGCAGCAGCAACAGATTGAGCACCGACACGACGCCCATGGCTCCCAGCGCGTCCAAGCCCAGCAGCTTGGCCATCAACGCAGCCGCGATGAAGGGCGGCACGAAGCGCGGCGACGAAGCTGGGGTCACCAGATGCGGATTCGCCGGATGCCAGACGTTGTCTAGCAAGGCCCTAAAGGTGGCCGAGTGTTCCCAGTAGTCCGCTCCCTGGCTCAGGGTCACGATGCGGCTGGTGAACGCGTCCGTGCTCACCCACACGAGCAAGGCGCTCGCCAGCACGACGAATAAAACGTCGGACCAGCGTTCCTGCAGCCAAGACCATGGGCTCACGGCGGGCCGCACCCACGCGGTCTCCGGCGCGCGCGTGGCTTCAGCTCCGCTTGGATTCATGCTGGCGAGGATCGTTGCGTGTAAGCGGTGGGTCCAGCGCGCCGTTCACGCGCTCGACCCGAACTCCCCCATCGTTGAGCCGCTGTCAACTCGGGCCGCAAATCCATTCGCTCGAACCGGCCGCCCGACAAGCTAGCGCCGAGGAGCGATGTCTCGGGCGCGGGCGCGCCGTCAATTGCCCGGAGCGCCTCGGTAGGTTCCGCGCGTCAGAAACCACTCCTGCTTTCCGAGCGAGGTGGCAGCGGTGCTGGTCTGCAGGTTGACATGATAGTGGTACACGGCGATGCCGCCGCTGTCGGCCGTCACGCCCAGGTGACCGCCGTAGGTGTCGAGCGTCGGCATGGAACCGTCGAGGTCGCGCCTGCCATAAAGCGCGTACCCGTCCTTGAGCACGCCGATCAAGCTCGCGTCATCGTAGGAAATCGAGTGAGGCTCGGAGTGGTGATGATACGCGGAGCTGCCCTGAGGGTGGCCCTGGCAACGGTCGAACGTGGCGGATTCGAGATAGATGTCGTCGCCGGGCGCAGCGACGTTGCCGAATAGCGTGACGCCGCTCAGGGCTAGCCCAACGTTGGCCCCGCCCATGGGGGTGGCTACCAGGTTCGGCGTCAGCGGCACGGAGATCGCGAGACTCTGAACGCCAATTCGGTTCGGGTTCAGCTTGGTGCCGAGCGGCGTATAACAGGCGTTCGTCGTGGGGAAGTAGTCGGTCCGGTAATCGGGCTGGCTGTCTGATTCGAGACGAACGTATCGCTTGCCGCCGCTCTCCACGACCGACAACGAGACGCGGCAGGAGAACTTCAGCCAGAATCCGCTCAGTCCCAGTGCGGCTCGACAAGGGGCGCAGCTGCTGGTGTCGCGGAGCAGCCGCGGGCACCCCGTGGGTGATACGAAACCCGACTCGCTCGTGTTCGCTGCCAGGGTGCATCCGGAGCCCGTGGCGGTGCTGCCGGGGCAGCTGCCGAGCTCGACGCTAGTGTCTCCGCCCCCGCCGCTGCCGCCCGCACCCCCTTTGCCGCCCGTGCTGAAGGAGCCGCCTGCACCGGCGCCACCTGCGCCGCCCTTGCCGCCGGCACCACCCTTGCCCCCTGCGCCGCCCGTGCTGCTCTGCCCACCTTGTCCACCCTTCCCGCCTTGGGCGCTGGCGCCGCCCTGCCCGCCGGCGCCGCCCTGCCCGCCGGCGCCACCCTTGCCGCCAACGCCGCTTTGTCCTCCGCTGCCTCCCGCGCCTGCGCCACCGGCGCCGCTGCTGCCACCCGTGCCCACGCTGCCAGCGCTGCCCCCACCCGTGGGCGGTTCGCACACGCCTGAGCCCTCGCTGCAGACGAGCTGATTCGGGCATGCTTCGCCATGTCTGCAGTCCGGTACGCACTGATTGGCGCACGGCAGCGGCGCCGAGCAGCAAACGAAGTGGTGTGCGCAGATGGATCCATTGCAACTGACGGGAGCTCCGGAACCGCCCGAACCCCCAGACGTATGTCCGCCGCCGTGGAACGCGCCCCCTGCTGCACCGCCGCCCGCAAGGCCACCACTGGGCGTACCGCCGTGGGCACCGCTCTGTCCTGCGTGGCCCAGGCTTCCACCGGCGCCACCGTGCGTCATGCCGGAATCGTGTTTACCGCCGCTAGCGCCAGCGTTGCCCCCGCCGCCGCGGCCGCCATGGTCGGCGCCAGCATGCCCGGCGAATCCCTGCTCACCGGCGCTCGGATGAGGCTCGATGTCACCACCCCCGCCGCCCTCGCTGTCGTGCCCAGCCCCAGCATCTGCCGAGCCGTGGGTCGGCTGGCCCGCGTGAGCCCCGCCGACCGCGTGCGCTGCATCGCCCCCGGACCCTTTTTGATGTCCACCATGTCCACCATGGTGCGTTTGGTTGGGGTCATAGACGTCGGGGTGGGACGCATCACCGCATGCCGCCAGCAGAAGCAACGCGCTGAAGTACTGGTTGGAGCGGACTGTCACCTCCGCTCTTCGGCCTGCCCCACCACATTGTTTAGCCTACGCGTGCCTTCGCCGAGAAACCGCTCCCCTTCCGGCGATTCCGCGCGTCGTCGCGCTTCAGCAGGCCCGGGTAGAGCGGCGCCGCGGTTGCGGGCCGGCCCTAGGCGTTGCGATCGTCGAAGCGGTTGTGCAGCACGACCGGCGCTGCCTGCGTCCGACGGACGCGCATGTTGATGAGCTCGACCAGGAGCGAAAATGCCATGGCGAAGTAGATGTAGGCCTTGGATACGTGCTGCCCCATACCGTCGGCGACGAGCACCACCCCGATCAGCAGAAGAAACGAGAGCGCCAGAACCTTCATGGTGGGATGCCGCTCGACGAAGGCGCTGACGGGGCCAGCAAAGGCCAGCATCACGGCAACCGCGATGATCATGGCTAGCACCATGATGATGAGCGCGGGCGCCATGCCGACCGCAGTGATCACGGAGTCGAGCGAAAACACGATGTCGAGCAGAATAATCTGCACGAGGACACCGGTAATGGTCGCGCGCGCCATGACTTGGCCGTGTTCGTCGTGCTGGGTCTCGAGCTTGTCGT
>DASQDA010000155.1:0-7376 GCA_035634435.1 Polyangiaceae bacterium | reverse complement strand
AGGGCGCGCTGCCGTTGCCGTGGGAGGCGGGTCGCCGGTTCGCAGTCGGCGAATACGCCCGTGCCCGCGGCGCCGAAGCTGCCGCGCGCGTCATCTCGAGCGCCAAGAGCTGGCTCTCCCACGCGGGTGTCGATCGACGCGCCGCCTTGCTGCCGCCGAACGCGGCCGAGGACGTCGAGAAGATATCACCCGTCGAAGCGTCGTTCCGTTACCTGGACCATCGGGTGGAGGCGTTTCGCGCGGCTTTTCCCAGCGAGGCGGGCCTGGACGCGCAGGAAATCGTGCTGACGGTGCCAGCATCATTCGACGGGGCGGCACGCGACTTGACGGTGGAGGCGGCCGCGGCCGCCGGGCTCGACGCGGTCACGTTGCTGGAAGAGCCGCAGGCGGCGCTCTACGCCTGGATCGAGAGCGCGGGTGAGGGCTGGCGTCAGCATCTGGGCGCCGGCGATCTGGTGCTGGTGATCGATGTGGGCGGCGGCACGACGGACTTCTCGGCCATCGCTTGTGTGGAGCGCGACGGGTCGCTCGAGCTGCACCGCGTCGCTGTCGGCGATCACATCTTGCTCGGCGGCGACAACATGGATCTGGCGCTGTCGCACACGCTGCGCGCCAAGCTCAGCGCCGAGGGCAAGGAGATCGATCGCTATCAGCTCTCCTCGCTCACGCACGCCTGCCGCAGCGCCAAGGAGAAGCTGCTGTCGAATAGCGAGCTCAACGCGGTGCCCATCGTGGTGCCCGGTCGCGGCTCGCAACTGCTCGGTGGCTCGCTACGCACGGAGCTGTCGCGCGAAGAGGTGGAGCGGGTGCTCGTGGAAGGGTTTTTCCCGAGCACCGCCGCTTCGGCGCGCCCGCTGACCCGCACGCGTGCCGCCTTGACGCAGCTCGGTTTGCCCTACGCTGCCGACGCCGCCATCACCAAGCACCTGGCGCACTTCCTGACGCGTCAGGTGCACGCGACCACTGCGCTACCCGGCTTCGACCGGAGCAGCGCCGGCACCTTGTTGCGGCCCACGGCGGTGCTCTTCAATGGTGGCGTCGTCAAGGGCCGCGCGCTGCGCGAGCGGTTGCTGGCGACGCTGAATCAGTGGCTGGTCGACGATGGTGGCGCTCCGGTTCGCGTGCTGCCGGGCGAAGATCCGGATCTGGCCGTCGCCCGGGGTGCCGCTTACTACGGGCGTGTCCGGCACGGTCGTGGGCTGCGCATTCGCGGCGGTACGGCGCGCGCTTACTACGTCGGCATCGAGAGCCCGATGCCAGCAGTGCCGGGGCTCGAGCCGCCCGTGAGCGCGCTGTGCGTGGCGCCCTTTGCCATGGAGGAGGGCTCGGAGGCCGCGTTGCCGCCGCACGAGCTCGGCGTCGTGATTGGCGAGCCCGTCACTTTCCGCTTCTTCGGCTCCAGCGTGCGTCGCAACGACGCGGCGGGCTTCGTGCTCGAAGACTGGCCCGCGGGGGAGCTCGACGAGCTCGCACCCATCGAAATCACCCTGCCGGCCGAGGGTCGACAGCAGGGTGACGTGGTGCCCATTCAGCTACGAGCTTCGGTGACGCCCATTGGAACCCTCAAGCTGGAAGCCATGCCGCTGGCACCCCTGCACCCCGACGAGCGCTGGAAGGTCGAGCTGAGCGTGCGCCGCGAGGCAGCGCCCGCAGGTGAGGCGTCGTGACGTGCAGGCGCTGAGCACCGCGTAGCCCTGACGGCGGAGCGAGGAGACGACCCAGTGGTGAGCGTTGGCATCGATCTCGGCACGACCCATACGGTCGTAGCGTTCGCGGAGAACGCCACGGCTCCCGTGCGGGTCTTACCCTTGCCGCAGCTGGTGTCGGCGAGTGAGGTCGAGTCGCTGCCGCTGCTCTCTTCGTCGCTCTACGCTCCGCTTGCCGACGAAGCCACCGTCGATCCTTGGGGCGAGGCGCCGTGGATCATCGGCGCGCACGCCCGCCGTCGCGGACAGGAGGTGCCGGGTCGCCTGGTAGCCTCGGCCAAGAGTTTTCTCAGTTACGCCGCGGTGGATCGCACCGCCCCCATTCTACCGTGGGGGCTCGAGACGAACGACGCTGCTCCGCGCCTGTCCCCCGTGGACGCCAGCCAGCGGGTGCTCGAGCACGTGCGCCGCGCCTGGGACGCGGCGTTCCCCGCCAGGAAGCTGCACGAGCAGCCGATCGTGCTCACCGTGCCGGCGTCGTTCGACGAAGCGGCGCGAGAGCTCACCGTCGCGGCTGCAGAACGCGCGGGCCTTCAGGTGCGGCTGCTCGAGGAGCCGCAAGCCGCCTTCTACGACTACATGCAGCGCGTCGGCCAAGCCGGGCTCGCGCGCTTGCTTCGCGACGGCCGGGAGCCCGCGGTGGTGCTGGTGTGTGACGTGGGTGGGGGCACCACGGACCTCACGCTGATCGAGGTGCGACGTTCCGAAAGCGGCGGCCTCGAGGTCGAGCGCCTGGCGGTGGGGCGCCACCTGCTGCTGGGCGGCGACAACATCGACTTGGCGCTCGCCCATCGCTGCGAGGCCGCCGTGCTTCAGCCGCCGGCCCGGCTCGACCCGAGTCGCTTCAATCAGCTGATTCTGGCGTGTCGCGCTGCGAAGGAGCCGCTGCTGGGCGAAGCCGCGCCGGACTCGCTGCCGATCAGCATTGCCGGCGCGGGCTCGGCGCTGGTTGGCGGTACGCTGAGCACACGTCTGACGCGGGAGGAGGTGGAGGCGGTCGTGTTCGACGGCTTCTTGCCGCAGGTCGAGCGCTCGGCGGCCCCGCGGCGCGGCCGCGCCGGCCTGGTCGCGGTGGGCCTGCCGTACGAGCATGACCCGGCCATCACGCGCCACCTGGCGAGCTTTTTCGCGCAGCACTGCCAGCGGGCCGCGCCCGACGCTCTGCTGCTCAATGGCGGGTTGTTCCGAGCCGTGCGCGCGCGTGAGCGCATCCGCGACGTGGTGGCGAGCTGGAGCGAGCACGCGGTGGAGCTCTTGCCGCTCGCCGAGCCCGATCTCGCCGTGGCGCGCGGCGCGGTGGCGTACGCGCAGTCGCTCGCCGGTCAGGGCCTGCGCATCGGCGGCGGCGCGCCGCACGGCTTTTACGTGGCGGTGGATGCCGGCGCGGAGCGACGCGCCCTCTGCATCGTGCCGCGCGGCGCCCGCGAGGGTGAGCGACACCTGGCCAGGAGCCGCGGGCTCGTGCTGCGCGTTGGAAAGCCGGTGCGCTTCGAGCTCTTCACCGCGGACCTTGCCGAGGTGCACGCTGCCGGCACACTCGTCCCCCTCGACGAGGAACGCTTTCACCGGCTGCCGCCGCTCACGACCGTGTTCGAGGCCGCCGCTGGCGCGGCCGATCGCGAGCTCGAGGTCGGACTCGAGGGCGAGCTCAGCGCCATCGGCACCCTCGATCTTGCCTGCGTGGAGCTCGCGCCCGAGCCCGAGCGTGAGCCGCGGAGATTTCGGCTCGCCTTCGATCTGCGCGCGCCAGGGGCGGCGTCCCAGCCTCCCGCAGCAACGAGCGTACGTCCGCCGTCGCTTTCGCCTCAGCGGCTGGAAGCGGCGCGCGAAGCCATTGTGCGCGTGTTCGGCAAGGGCCGCCCGGACGTCAAGCCGCGCGAGACGCGCGATCTGGTGCGCGAGCTCGAGCGCTGCATTGGTGAGCGCCGCACGTGGACGGCCGAGATCAATCGACAGCTCTTCGACAGCGTCGCTGCGGGCCACGCCGCGCGGCGCCGCTCGGATGATCATGAGCGCGTCTTCTGGATGCTGGCGGGCTACTGCTTGCGCCCCGGCACCGGTCACCCGGGCGACCCGGCTCGAGTGGCGCTGCTCGCGCCGCTGTTCGACGCCGGCTTGAGCTTTGCTCAAGAGGCACGCGGTTGGCAGCAGTTCTGGATCGGCTGGCGCCGGGTCGCAGCGGGCCTCGACGCCGCACAGCAAACCCGCATGCGCAACAGCATCGACCCCTTCCTGGCGCCCGCGGAGCTGAAGCTCAAAAAGCCGAAGCTGCGTCCACTCGCGACCGATGAGATGCTCGAGCTTGCGGCGTCGCTCGAGCGGGTGCCCGTCGAGCAGCGGGTGGCGCTCGGTCACTGGCTGATCGAGCGCACCTGGACCAGCAAAGACCCGCGGCTCTGGGCAGCGCTCGGCCGCATCGGCGCGCGCGTGCCGGCCTACGCCAGTGTGCATCACGTGGTGCCGCCTGCGGTCGCCGAACGCTGGCTCGATCATCTGCTGCGCGAGCGCTGGCCAGAGCTGCCGAGCGCCGCGCGTGCCGCCTCCCAGCTCGCACGGGTGACCGGTGACCGCGCGCGCGACCTGAGTGAACCGCTGCGCCTCACCGTGGCCAAACGCCTGGAAGCCGTGGGCGCGCCGCCCGAATGGGTGCTCTCCGTTCGCGAGCTGGTCGCCGTGGACGAGGCCGAGCGGGTCGGCTGGTTTGGCGAAGAGCTGCCCGTCGGGTTGCGCTTGCTGGACGGCGGCGAGTGATGGACGGTCGGCCGCGAGGGCTCGGGAGACACGCTGTCGCGAGCTTGGCGCAAGACAAAGGCGCCTGATGGCTCGAGGGCCTGGAGCGCGGCACGGCTCGTTCTGGCGGTGAGTTGCGAAGGTATGGAGCTTCAGGCGCCCAATACGGTGATGCCCAGACCGCGGGCGGCTTGCGCCTGACGAATGTCGAAGGAAAGCAGCGGAACGTCTGAACCGACGCGGCGAAGAGCGGCCACATGCAGCGCGTCGAGAGTCCGCAGCAGCGACACCTCCGCGATCTGCGCGGCTAGCACGCACGTGGCCTCGTCGAGCTCGACGACATTCGTATGCCGGAAGTCGTCTGAGAAGTAACGCTGCGCCGCCACGAGCTCTCGACCACTCAGTAATCGCGCTAGGTTGCGCCGAACTTCGACCCACGTGTGTCGCGCCGTGACCCAGACTTTGTCAGACAAGAGGTACTGTTCTGCGATGTCGCTGTCGGGCTCCGCAACGTACCGTTTGAGTAGGGCGCTGCTATCCAGGTACAGAGTCATTCATCGCGATCCTCTGCGATGACCTCGGAGATGCTCCGGAGCGCCTTCGCGCGGGGCACGGGTCCGCGTTCGCCTTCTTCCGCCTTCCGAATCCACTTCTCGGCAATTCCTTCAGCGAGTCGGCCGCTACCGGGCACCGGGGCCAAGATGGCTTTCGGTTGCCCCCGATCGGTCACGCGGATCGTCTCGCCAGCGGCAGCACGCTCCACGTACTCGGAGAGATGTTGCTTGAGCTGTCGGATCCCGACGTCCATGTGGACACATTGCCATGAAAATGTGTCCACGTCGAAACCCGACGCGTCGCGTTTTACCGAAACACGCGGGTCGCAGCGACGCGAGCCTCGACGGCTCCCGCCCCTCGCCGGTCACCTGGGGCGATGCCGTTCTGCTCGCCGTCGCGCGACGCTCAGTACTTGCTGCTTTGCCCTCGAAGTGGCGAGCAACACCTGGAGGCCCGTCGGCCGCTTTGCCCTGCCGACACCAGGCGGCTCTGCACACATCGCCAAGCCAGCCGGAATGAGCTAAAAAGCCGCCCCCCGAAGCGTCATGTCCGAACTGCTCGAAATCGTCAGAAAGGCTTGCTTGCCGGCGATTTGGTCGCAGGGGGTCAAGCTTTCCCGCCTGAATGCCGTGTCTCTGGAGTCTGGCGCCGGCAAAGAGGTGACCTACCGCGTGCGAGCGCTGGGCCACGCCATCGCCCCCACCGTCACTCTTTATGCCGAGGACGGCGAGTGGTCGTGTGACTGCGGCGGAAAATTCGACCCTTGCTCCCACGTTGCTGCTGCGGTCATCTCCTCCACCCAGGGCGGCCTCGCTCCCGGTGCGGGCCAGCCGGTGGTGCCCACGGGCCCGCCCTTGCCCCCTGCGCGCCTCGAGTACCGGCTGGCGATCAAGAACCGCACGCTCACGCTGGCTCGCTTCATCGTGCATCAGGACGGCAAGGAGGAGCGGCTCGGTGCTCTGAGCTCGGAGCTGGCGCGCGGCAGCCTGCCCGAGAACCTGACGCCCACCCACGACGACCTGTTGGTCGATCGTATTCTCGGCCCTACGCGGCGCGAGCTCTTGCCTGTCGACCGGCTTCAGGAGCTCTTCTCCGCCCTCTCGAACTCGGGGCGCGTCATGCTCGGCCCCAAGACCGTCAAAGTCTCGGGTGAGCTGGTGCTGCCGAAGGCCACGGTGGAGGACGCGCCCAACGGGGGCTTCAACTTGCGGCTCGAGCGCGACACCGCGATCAGCGAAGTGATTGCCATGGGCGTCGCGCGCTGCGGCAGCGTGCTCCGACCCCTGGGTGAGACGGCGACCACCGGTTACTTCCTCGAGCGTTTGCCAATGTCGCGCCTGTTCACGCGCGAGCAGCAGGCCGATCTGGTGACGCGCGTGCTGCCGGAGCTCGAGCGCAAGCTGCCGCTGACGGTGGCAACGCGCAAGCTCCCCCGCGCCAACAAGGAGGTGCGGCCGCGCATCGCCATGGACCTGTCCCACCACGGCCACACGCTCTCGGTGCTGCCCACGCTGGTGTACGGCGATCCCGCGGTGCTGCGCATCGACGGCAACGAGGCCGTGGCGGTGGGGGATGCTGCGCCCGTGCGCCGGCCCGACGAAGAGCGCGCGCTGCTGCGCCGGCTGCGGGACGAGCTGAACCTGGTGCCCGGCCGGCGTGTGGATCTGGACGGAGCCGAGGCCCTGCGCTTCGCAGCGAAGCTGCGCGAGTGGCAGCGCCGGGCCGGTGACGAGACGAACGCGGCCGTGTTCGAGCGGCGCCCCTTGACGGCGCGGCTGGTGTTCGATGGCGACAGCTTCGACGTGCTGTTCGAGTGCGACACGGGCAAGCCCGGCGCCGAGGCGCCCGCCCGCGCCGACGCAGTGACCGTGCTGCGCGCCTGGCGCGACGGGCTCGACCTCGTGCCACTACAAGGGGGCGGGTGGGCGCCATTGCCTGCGGCGTGGCTCGCCGAGCACGGCCATCGCGTCGCCGATCTGCTCGCTGCGCGCAACTCCGACAAGAAGCTGCCCGCGGCCGTCTTCCCCGAGCTCGGCGCCTTGTGCGACGCGCTCGACACCCCCAAGCCGCCGGGCTTCGACAAGCTCGCGCCGTTGCTCCAGGACTTCTCGGGCATCGCCAGCGCTCCGCTGCCCGCCGATCTCAACGCCGAGCTGCGCACCTATCAACAGTTCGGCGTCGACTGGTTGACGTTCCTGCGCTCAGCCGGGCTCGGCGCGGTGCTCGCCGACGACATGGGTCTCGGCAAGACCTTGCAGACGTTGTGCGTGCTCAGCGGCCGCGCGCTGGTCGTCTGCCCGAAGAGCGTCGTCTACAACTGGGCCGAAGAAATCACACGCTTCCGCCCGGGCCTGCGCACCGCGATCTATCACGGCTCCAAGCGTG
>DASQDA010000154.1:0-3109 GCA_035634435.1 Polyangiaceae bacterium | reverse complement strand
ACCCCGTGGATCGTGCTGAGCAGGATAGGAAAGAACGCGCCAATGAAGGTGATGAAGACCATGCTGTGCTCGGAGGAAGCGAACAGCAGAATGGCGAGTGGAATCCAGGCCACGGCCGGGATTGGCCGCAACACTTCGAGCGGCGGCATCAACGACTGCGCGGCCAGTCGAAAGCGCCCGACAATCAAGCCGAGCAGCACGGCGAGAAGGGCCGCGATGGAGAATCCCACGAAGATGCGGCGAATGCTGTTGCCGACGTGCGCTGCAAACTTCGGCGAGCTCAGCAGCTCGCCCGCCGCGAGCGCCACCTCGCTCGGCGAGGGAATGTTCTCGAAGCGAAAGAAGAAGTCCCAGTTGCCGCGCGACGCAAGCTCCCACAGCCCAACCCAGACAACGAGCGCGACAAGGCTCACACCGGCGGAGCGCAGCTTGCCTCGCAGGCGGACGCGCAGCCGCTCGGAGGCTGGATCTCCTAGCGAACGTGTGCGATTCGAGAAGGCGAAGACCGCAGAGTGGATCATTGGTCCCCGCTCAGAGGCGCCGCTGTCGCGCCGCGGCGTAGTCGAGCACGGCGCCTTGGTGCTTCGCGGCCCATTCCTCGGCGGCGCTGCGAAGGAGGAAGGCCGCGAGCTGCCCCTGGTGGGCGACGTACCAAACCTTGTCGGCGAACAGCTTGTTGCCGCTGTTGCGGTCGTGCACGAACGTCACGCGCAGCTGCTGCCCGGCGGCTTCGAGCTGCTGGATAGCAGCAAAGGTTGCCACGACGCTGCTGTAAACTCGAACCTTGGGCTCGCCCTTGACCCAGATTTGCCCCGCCAGCTTGGCGTCGCTGACCTGGGCGCCAGTGTCCACGGCGGGCTCGGTGAACGGCGCGGCCGTGTAGTCTCTCAGCCGCGCGTCGTAGTCGTGATCGAGCTCCTTGGCGGCCTGACGAATGAAGCGATCGGTCACGAAGCTGTCGACGTCCACGGTCTTCTCGACCTTCTTCAGAACCTTCAGAGCCTCCTGCGCTTTGCGGATGGCGTCGACATACTCCGGCTTCAGCGAGTAGTCGCGAGTCTGAATCCCATGGGGACCGTGGAACGCGTAGTAAACCTCGGCGTCCACCCCCGTCCACGAGGCGAGCTTCTCCGAGAGGGCCTCTGGAGATTGCCGCAGGAGGCGATCGGCCTCCAGCGTTGCCTTCAGGTACGCGACCACTACCTCCGGGTGCTTCTCGGCAAAGTCGGAGCGCACCTGCACCCCATGCGTCGTGGTAACCCCCGTGGAGCTGCCGTCGTAAATTTTTCTGGCGAAGCCTCTGAACGGGAACAGCTCGCCGAAGGGTACGAAGTTGGCGTGCGCGTCGATCTGATGCGCCTTGAGCGCGCTGCCCGCCACCTCCGGTGTCTGCGTCACGATCTCGACGTCCTTCTTCGGATCCCAACCCAGGTCCTGCAGCGCCCGAATCAACATCGCGTGTGCGGTCGAACCGAACGGCACCGAAATCTTTCTGCCCTTGAGCTCCGATAGAGCTCGCACCTGCGAAGCCTCGGGCACGAGGATCGCGTTGCCCGCTCCATTGATACCGCCCGAGAGCGTCGCGATGTAGAGCGAGCGCACCTGGTCGCCCGCGGCCTTGAGCGCGGTAGCGCCGAGCACCGCCGGGAAGTCGGCCATCTGCACGAGATCCAGCTGGTTGGCGAGGAACTTGCTGTTGAGCTGAGCACCGGTTGGCTGATTCTCCCAACGCACGTCGTACTTGACGCGCGCGTACTTGCCGCCCCTCGGCAGATGCTTCTCGAGCAGCCGGAGCTCACGCACGAGCGGCCCGCCGGCAGCGCAATTGATGGTGGTGTCCTGTGTGCCGATGGCAACGCGAAGTGTCTCGCTGGTTGCCGACTCCGGTTGCGCCCGACCGACGTCCAGCTTGGGGTCGGCCTTTGCCTGACAGCCAAGCACGACGACACCGAGCGCAAACCAGAGCAGATTGCGAAGAGCACGCGACATCATGGGTCAATTGTCCTTTGACGCGGGACCTGAGTCCTTCGAGAGGGCTTCGAGCGCAGAGCGAGCGGCCTTCCGCACCTCGACATCCGGATCGGAGGCGAGCTCGCGCAAGGGCCCCGTCGCGCGTGGCGTTCTGATTTCGCCGAGCGCGTAGGCTGCCGCTCGCCGCAGGTCCGACAGCTGGCTTCGCAAGAGCACGAGCAACTCTGAAACCGCTGCGAGGGCGGCAAGCCGTCCCAGGGAAGTGATGGCTTCCTTCTGAACCTGCCAGTAGGGGTCGGCGAGCGCCGCCCGCAGACTCGGTATGGCAGCCGACAGGCTCGACCGCCCCAGCACGATCGCCGCTTCGACGCGCACGCGCCACTCCGAATCGCCCAGGGCTTCGATGAAGTCGTTCAGCAGGGCAGGACCGTTGAACGTGCTGAGCGCCCCTACCGCCACACGCCGTACCCCGTCGTCGCTGTCCTTCAGTCGCTTTCGCAGCGGCTCGATCGATTCGGGGAGTCTGAGGTAAGCTAGCGTGATCACGGCCTCCCGGCGCACCACGGCCGACGGATCGTCGAGCGCCTGGATGAGCGGCCAGACGGCACGCAGGTCCTTGAGCTCGCGCAGCCCGACGATGACCCAGCGACGCACCTCGGCCTGGGCGTGCTGCATGGCTGCAATCATTGGCGTCGCCGCGTGCTCCCCGCGAAAGTCGCGCAACGCCGAGCTAGCGGCGTCCCTGACGTCCGCATCGGGATCCAGAAGGCATTCGATGATGCCCGGCACCGCGGCCGCGTCTCCCAGCTCCTCGAGCAGCCCAATCGCAAGCCGTCGCACGAGAGCGTCCGAGTCCCGCAGCGCAACGATCAAAGGGCCGACCAGGCCAGGGTCAGCCGCGTCGTCGAGTTGCATCAATGCAATCTGTCGCTGCACTGCGTCGGGGTTGCGCAGCTGCTGGAGCAAGGTCTGCTCTTCCGAGCTGCCGGTGCTGGTGGTTGTCACGACTCCAATTCTCCTTCGGCGCTCAGCGCAGCAAATACGGGATCTTCACGGTGATTGCATCCTTGGGGCAATCGATCTCGCAGGCGAGGCAGTACCAGCATTCGTCGAATGCCATGCTCGACTTCTTGGTCTC
>DASQDA010000153.1:0-1582 GCA_035634435.1 Polyangiaceae bacterium | reverse complement strand
GCCGCCGGTTGGCGATGCGCCTGCGGTCGCTCCGCCCGCCGCCGTTCCGCCTGCGGTCACTCCACCCGCCGTCGTTCCACCGCTGGTTTGCCCAGGTCGACCAGCGCCGCCGGAGCCGCCGCTTGCTGCCAGCTGGCGTTCCTTATCGGAAGCACAGCTCAGCGCTAGCGTCGCGCCGAGCAGGGCCACGCGCAGAACCCGAAGGGTGGGCGAGCGAGCAACAACGTTCATGTGTGACCTCCGAGCTCGCGGCGACCCCACTACGTGCCTGTCGAGCCATAGCCGCCCGCGGCGCGCTCGGTGGCGCCGAGCTCGCTCACTTCCACGAGCGTGGCGAGCGCGACGGGGCAGATAACCAGCTGTGCAATGCGCGCCCGCGGTGAGACCATGAACGGCTCCTGCCCCAGGTTGACTAGCAATACGGAGATCTCGCCGCGGTAGTCAGCGTCGATCGTTCCCGGAGCGTTCACGATGCCGATCCCGTGGCGCAGTGCCAGACCAGACCGAGGACGCACTTGACCTTCGTAGCCAAGCGGGATCTGCAGCCGAACTCCGGTGGGAATCAACCTGCGCTCACCCACGGCAAGCAGCACGCCTTCGGTCAACGCCGCCTGCAGGTCCATGCCTGCCGCGCCGGCGGTTCGATACGAGGGAAGCTCCACTTTGACCGCGCCGCAGCGTGCGATCAGGATTTTGAGCGGCACCATCGCTCTGTCTCAGCTCGAACCTGCCGCCGCGTCAATCGCTTCGGGACCGAGGCCGGAGGCGTCCATCGGTTCAGCCGGAACGCGTCGCAGCATCGAGGGCGCCCTGTGCCAGCTCTTCGAAGGCGCGCGGCTGCGTGCGCACTTGATGACGCGTGAATATCGCGTCGGCCATGCTCGATAGCTTCTTCGCCTCCCGGAGGATGTCGCCATTGTGGCGGTAGTGTTGGGAGCTTTCCACGTAGCTGGAAAACGCGCGATAGCTGCGGGCAACCTCGAGCTCATTGCCGATCTCCTTGCAGATGGCGATCGAACGAAGGAAGTAGTCGACGGCCTTCACCTCGTGGCCCTCGCCCCAGGCGCCGGCGCCTGTGACCTCTCCGAGCGTGCGCAGCGCCACCGCAAGATGTGGCTTGCTCCGCACCTGCCCGAACAGGTCGACGCTGCGCTTGATGGATTCACGGGCCCGCTTCAGCTCGCCGCGCCTGAGGAACACCTGGGCCAAGTTGCGCTTTGCCTCGGCGAGATGCAGGGTGTCACCGAGCTCGTCGCACAGCGCTTCGGCGCGCCCGAGCACCTCGAGAGCCCGCTCGACGGCGCCGAGCTGCAAGTAGGCGCCACCCATGTTTGTCAACACCACGGCGATGCGGTTGTGCTCGCCGATATCGATGGCGGTGTCGTGAGCCTCCTGGAACAGCGACAGCGCATGGTCGAGCTCGCCCTGATCGATGGCTAGCTGTCCCAGATCGTTGAGGCTCTCCACGATGCCGAGGGGGTCGTTGAGCTCGCGCCGGATCTGCAACGCTGCCTGGAGCGCTTCGCGCGCTTCCGCGGTCTGCCCGTGATCGCGCCATACCAGACCGATGTTGTTGAGGCTG
>DASQDA010000152.1:0-9050 GCA_035634435.1 Polyangiaceae bacterium | reverse complement strand
CCGTGTATGAGGCAGCCGCCGCACGCGCAGCATGTGGGCCGGACCCGGGTCCCCTCTGCCACGAGAAAACCCGCAAACACTGGCGGGTCCGTACTAGATTTATGCAACATGGAGCCCCCGCGCGTGCGACTGGGTGAGCTGCTGGTCGAATCGCAGATCATCACGGCTCAGCAGCTGCAAGACATCTTGGCCCGGCAGCAGCGTGACGGCCGTCGGCTCGGCACATTGCTGATCGAAGCCGAGCTCGTGACCGAGACGCAAGTGACCCAGATCCTGAGTCAGCAGCTCAGCGTCCCGTGGGTGTCGCTCTATCACATCGATTTCTCGCGCCAGCTGCTGAACCTGGTGCCCCACGCGGTCGCCGAAAAGTACTGTCTGGTTCCCATCTTCGTGCGCCGCGTTCGGGGCGTCGGCGAGACGCTCTACGTGGCCATGGACGATCCCAGCGACGAGGCCGGCGTGCGCGAGGTGAGCCAATACTCGGGTCTCCCGGTACGCGCGATGATAGCTCCGCCGTCCGACATACTGGCGGCCATTCGCGTCTACTACAGCGTCGGCAAAGACACCGCATCGCTCTCCGAGGCGGTCGCCGAGCTCGATGCCGAGCGGACCGAGCACGTACCCGAGAGCGCGCCCCCGCCTGCAGCGCCGCCGCCGGTCAGCGTGGTGCCCTCGTCGAGGCCGCCACGAGCATCGCAGCCGGCGCCCTTTGGCTCGAGCTCCGTGCCACCGCCGATGCCCGCGCTCGCGCGTCAGGAGCGCATCACGGAGCCGCCCGACAGCGGTCCGCAAATCGAGGCGCGCGAGGTCTCGATGCCGGCGCCGCGCCGCGGCAACCCGCCCCGAATGGTCACGCTGACGCTGCTCGACGGCACCCAGTTGAACCTGCCCGCCCGCACCCAGCGTGCACCGTCCGACGCCGCCCCCAAGGACGCCGCCGCGCTGACAGCGAGTGACCTGGCGGCGGCGCTGCGTGCCATCAGCAACGGCGCGGACGCCAGTGAAATCTTGGGTGAGGCGGCGCGCTGGGAGCCGCTCTTTGCCGCCCTGCTATCGCTGCTTTTGAAGAAGCACCTGATCGCCGACTGGGAGTTCGTCGATGAGCTAAAAAAGCTCTGAAGGGCTCGGGCGACGCTCAACGCAGACGCGAGCGCTCCACCAGCAACCAGGGGGGCAGGGCGGCGTCGTGCGCCGTCGGAGCAGCGGGCGTCCCCGCTCTGGCGTCGAAACGCTGCAAGGCTGCAAGCGCGGCGAGCAGGTCGTCCCGATCGGGCTGCGCGATCGGCCTGGGCTCGCGCAGCTCCGGATGCGCCTCCACGAAGCTGGTGTCGTATTCGCCGCGCTGGAAGGCAGCGCTCTCGACCACCCGCAGCAGGTACTCGATGTTGGTTGCGACGCCCACGATCGCGTATTCGCCGAGCGCTCGCAAGAGCCGCGTGCGCGCTTGCTCGCGAGTGTTGCCCCACACCGACAGCTTGGCCAGCAAAGGATCGTACTCGGCGGCCACGCGCGAGCCTCGCTCGATTCCGCTGTCCACCCGCACGAAAGGTCCCGAAGGCTCGATCACCTCGTGCAGCGTTCCCGGGCTTGGCAAGAAGCCGGTCCGCGGCTCCTCCGCATAGACGCGCGCCTCGATCGCGGCGCCGCGTCGCGGCACCGGCTCGTCGCTCAGCCGCTCACCTGCTGCGATGCGCAACATCTCGCGCACCAGATCGAGGCCCGTGACGAGCTCGGTGATGGGATGCTCGACCTGAAGGCGCGTATTCATCTCGAGGAAGTAAAAGCTCTGGTCCGCGCTCAGCAGGAACTCGAAGGTGCCCGCGGAGTAGTAGCCAATCGAGCGGGCGCCCGCGAGAGCGACGTCACACATTGCCTGTAGCGTGCCGGCCTCGAGCGCGGGACAGGGCGTCTCCTCGATAATCTTCTGGTGACGGCGCTGCACCGAGCAATCCCGCTCGTAGAGCGACAGCAGCGTGCCTTCGCGGTCCCCCAGCACCTGGATCTCCACGTGGCGGGGCCGGAGGATCGCCTTTTCGATGTACACCTGCTCGCTACCGAAGGCAGCCAGCGCCTCACTGCGCGTGCGCACGAGTGCTGCGCCCAGCTCGCTCGCGGATTCCACGCGACGCATGCCCTTGCCGCCCCCGCCGTCGGTGGCCTTGATCAGCACGGGGTAACCAATGCGCGCGGCCGTTGCCGCGGCCTCCTCGAGCGTCTCGGCGGGCCCGCCCGGCACCACCGGCACACCTGCCGCAGTCATGAGAGAGCGCGCGCGCTGCTTGCTCGCCATCGCCGCGATCGCCGCGCTTGGCGGGCCAATGAAGCTCACGCCGGCGCGCTCGCAAGCTGCAGCGAGCTCCGCATTCTCGGACAGGAACCCGTAGCCCGGATGACTCGCATCCGCGCCGAGGCGGCGCGCGGCCTGCACGAGCGCCTCGATGTCGAGGTACCCCCGTGATGCGCCGTCGAGCAGCACCGCCTCGTGGCCGAAGCGCAGGTGGCGGCTCTGCCGATCCGCCGGCGTATAAACCATCACGACCGCGATGTTCAGCTCTCGCAGCGTACGCGCGATGCGAATGGCTATTTCCCCGCGGTTTGCGATCAGGACCTTGCGGAACACAGGGCGCAGCTTACACCGGCGACCCTCGCGTGCAGTCGCTGGATTGGGCGGGCGCGCGTGTTTTCGGGCGCGCTCGGCGTCCGCCGCGGCGGAAGGCCACGTAAACCGCCGCGCTTCGGCGCTGCAGCCGCGCATCGCCCGCACTACAACGTTCCAGGCAGGCGCCGTCGGCGTGCGCTCCGCACGCGCCAGCTTCTCACGCAGCGTCGCTCCTGCTATACCCCGCCAGGCCGTGAACGGAGTGGAGGAAGACACCGTCGTCGGCGTCGCCGAGTTGGATCGCAGACTGCGCCGCGCCGTCGAAGAGGCGACCGGCGACTACTGGATCGAGGGGGAGGTCTGCTCGTTGAAGCGAGCCGTCAGCGGCCACCTCTACTTCACGCTCAAGGACGAGGTGGAGGAGGCGACCATCGACTGCGTGATGTACCGCTTCGACGCGCTGCGCGCGCAGCGGTACGTGCGTGACGGGGCACGAATCCAGCTATTTGGCCGCGCGACCATCTGGGCGCCGCGCGGTCGATTGCAGCTGGTCGGGCAACGCGCGAGGCCAGCCGGCCGCGGTGCGCTCCTGGTTGCCCTCGAAGAGCTAAAGCGGAAGCTGGTGGCCGAAGGGCTATTCGATGTCGCGCGAAAGCGGCGGCTGCCCAGCAACCCCAGGATCGTCGGTGTCGTTACGAGTGGGACAGGCGCGGCTTTTCACGACATTCGCACCGTCGCGTTCCGTCGTGGCCGTGTTCGCTTGGTGCTTTCTGCCGCGCTGGTGCAAGGCGACGGCGCTCCGGAGAGTCTCCTGCGCGCCATCGCTCGGCTCGAGCGCTATCCCGGGCTCGACGTCATGATCATCGGCCGTGGCGGCGGCTCAGGTGAAGACTTGATGGCTTTCAACGACGAGCGTGTCGTGCGGCGCATCTGCGCGTTGAAGGTGCCGGTGGTGAGCGCCGTCGGCCACGAAACGGACGTTTCGCTGGCCGACCTGGCGGCGGATGTGCGCGCCGCGACGCCCTCACAAGCGGCGGAGCTGGTGGTGCCGGACAGCGCTCAGCAGGCCGAAGCGTTGTCCCGTCAGCTGGCTGTCTTGAAGCGGGCCATCTGCGGGCGGTTGCTGCTCACGCGCACGGACGTGGAGCGCCATCGCGGCAAGCTGTCGGATCCCCGCTTCATCATTGCTCAACGTCAGCAGGAGCTGGACGAGCTCGAGACGCGCCTGCGTCGCCGGCTCGACCGCTCACTGGCACGTCGGCACCAGGTGGTCAACGGTTGGCTCAGCCGCATCTCGGCACGCCACCCGCGCGCCGTCATTGCGGAGAGTCGTGGCGCGCTGCAACCGTTGTCGGAGCGGCTACGGGCTAGTATGCGCCTCGAGCTAGCGGCGCTTCGCGCCGAGCTCGGCGCGCGCGCGAGCGGGCTACAAGCCATGTCGCCGCTGTCGGTGCTGGGGCGCGGCTACGCGATTGCGCTCGGCGCCGACGGTCGAGCGGTGCGTCGCGCCGCCGATGTTCGCGTCGGCGATGCGCTGCAGCTGCGCGTAGCGCAAGGAAGCTTGCTCGTGAGCGTCCGCGGCGTGCTCGGCGACGAAGACGGCCCTGCCAGCGTGCCCAGGTCGGAGCCGGAGACAGAAGCGTGAGCCAGCTGTTCGTTCTGCTGGGTCACCCGCTAGCGCATTCGATGTCGCCCGCTATCCACGCTGCGGCGTACGCGGTGCTCGGCGTCCCGCATCGCTACGAGCTCCTCGACGTGCCCGACGAGGCCGCTCTGGGCGTCGCGGTCGCTCGCCTACGCCGGGGCGAGCTCGCGGGCGCCAACGTCACCGTACCCTGGAAGCGACACGCGCTCGCGCTCGCCGACCGCTCCGCTGCTAGCGCTCGCGACGTGGGCGCGGCCAACGTGCTGTGTCGCGCCAGTGACGGTGCCATCGAGGCGCACAACACCGACGTGCCCGCGTTGGCCGCGGAGATCAGTGGCCTGGTCAGCGTTCCTGCGCGGCAAGTGCTGGTCCTCGGCAACGGCGGAGCTGCGCTGGCTGCCGTGGCGGCGGCGAGGAAGCTTGGCGCATTGCGCGTAGGCGTGGCCGCGCGCAGCTGGTCTTTGAAGGCAGCACACGCGGAGTGGAAGCAAGCGGACGAGCTCCTACGGCTGGGAGCCGAAGTGCTGCCGTGGCCCGAGCCCCAGGGCACGGGGCCAGCTGCGCTGCTGTTCGCCGAGTTCTGTCGCCAGACGGACGTGGTGTTGCAAGCTACCAGCGCCGGCATGCAGGGCGCAGCCTCCGGTAGCGACGTCGCCAGCATCGTGCCCTGGTCGCAGCTTCCCAACAGCGCGCTGGCGTACGACCTGGTCTACAATCCCCCCGAAACGGCGTTTCTGCACGCCGCGCGCGGTGTAGGGATGCGCGCCTCCCACGGCCTGGGGATGCTGGTCGGGCAAGCGGCGCTCGCGGTGCAGCTTTGGCTCGGTTTATTGCCTCCACTGGAGCCGCTGTACGCCGCCGCCGAACACGCGCTTGCCCAGCGGAGCCGCGCGTGAAGGTGCGGCCCGGCAGCGACTGGCGCGCGTCGCGCGATGGTCTGTGGACGCTCGTCGAGACCAACGGGGAGCTTGCGCCTGCCGAGCGAGAGTGGATTCACACCAACGGCGCTGGCGCCTATGCGATGAGCACGATCGCGGTGATGCACACGCGCCGTGCTCACGGGGTGTTCGTGGCGGCCTTGCCTCCTCCGCTCGGGCGCCACGTGATCATCAGTCATGCCGAGACGCAGGTGATGCCAGAGTCGGAGCGCAAGAGCTACCGGCTCTCCACGCATCAATTCCCGAGCGTCGCGCCCACCCCGGGTTACCGGCAGCTGACGAGCTTTGCCATCGATCCCATCCCGCGCTGGGTGTTCAGGCTGGGACAGCACACGCTGGAGCGCACCGTTTGCCTGGTGCGCGGCAAGAACGCGCTCATCACCAGCTACACGTGGTACGGCAAGACCCCGGCGCGCCTCCAGGTGCGACCGTTGATGCCGCTCCGACCCGTGGAAAAGCTCGTCCAGGAGCACGGCGGCATGATGCAAGTGGTGTCGCTGAAGCCTGGGGCCGTCGAGATGCGTCCCGTGCCCAGCTTGCCGCCCATCGTTTTCGGGCACGAGGGCGTCTTCATGGGCTCACCCGACTGGTGGCGCCGCTTCGAGTACCTCGCTGATCGCAGCGACGGTATCGAGTTCCAGGAAGACATCTGGACGCCGGGCGTCTTCGAGATGGTGCTGGAGCCGGGTCGCACCGCCCACCTGGTAGCGGCGGTAGGAGCCCTCCCCGAGGGAGCGCCGGCTGCGCTCGTCGAGCAAACGCGTGAGGTCATCCTGGCGCAAGATCCTGGCGAATCGCGGCCAGCCAGCGTGCGTGTGCTCAGTGTGGCGGCCGAGCAGTTCTGCCTGGACGCTGCCGAGCAACCCGCGATCATCGCCGGCTACCCGGGCCACGCCGTGCTGCTGCGCGAGTGGGTCATGAGCTTGCCGGGGCTGCACGTGGCGCGCGGTCGCTACGACCTGCTCGCACGTTCCCTCGAGACGCTGCTGCCCGCGCTGCGGGGAGGGCTTCTACCAGAACGACTGCCGCGCAAGGGTGAGCCGCGGGGCAAGCCCGTTCCGGATGCGACGCTCTGGCTTTTCGAGCTGGGTAGCGTTCTCGAAAAGCAGCTGGGGGCCGAGCATGCGCTGCTCAGGCGGCTTTATCCCACGTTCGTCCGCGCTTTCCTGCGCGTGCAGGCCAAGCGCAAGCGTTTCATCTGGCTCACGCCCGAGGGCCTGGTCGCGACGCGCGCGGTCGGCACGGCTTTGACCTGGATGGACGCGCACGTCGGCCCGACGCTCGTCACCCCGCGTCAGGGGCTCGCGGTGGAGCATCAGGCGCTCTGGGCCTGCGGCTGCGAGCTCCTGGCGCGCCTCTCCGGGGCGTACGGCATCGCGAGCATCGCCGAGCGCGCGTCCGAGCAAGCGTCGCGGGTGCGCAGCGCATTCCGGGCTCATTTCTGGTCCGACGAGACCGACTACGCATTCGATTGCATCAGCGAGGCCCGGGACACCGCGGAGGCCTGGTCCGACCCGAGCATCCACCCCAACGCGCTCATCGCGCTGGCAGTCGCGCCAAGCTTGTTCGAAGCGTGGCAAGCGGAGTCCATCATCGAGCGCGTGCGCGCCGAGTTGCTCACGCCGCGCGGTGTGCGCAGCCTTTCGCCCAGTGACCCTCGCTACATCGGCCAATTTGCCGGTTCGCCCGTCGAGCGGGAGCTCGCGTACCATCGCGGTACCGTCTGGACGCACCTGCTGGGCTTCTACGCCCGCGCCAGCTTGCGCCTGGCGCCCGACGACATGGACGTCTACTACGACCTGCGGGGGCTGCTGGAGCACGCCGCCGACGACGGTGCCCTGCTGGCGCAAGTTGGGCAGCTGGCGGACGGGGACGCACCGCATCGGGTGCGCGGTGCGCCGGCGCAGGCAACGAGCGTTGCGGAGCTGCTGCGCGCCTTGGCCCTCGACCTGGACGTCTGACAGGCGCCGGGTGCCCGCGGCGCTATAGTCGGCGCATGGCCTCTCGTGACCTGGCGGCGCTCGGCTACCGCCGCATTGTCATGCTGCTGGTGGCCCTGGTAGTGGTGCCAACCTTCCTGCTCCTGGCGGTCGGCGTTGCCTTGCTCCTGTTCGGGGGGGCCAAACTCTACCTGCTGATGGGCATCTTGGTGATGGCGCTCAGCGGAGCGGCCGCCACGGGGGTCATCCTGGTGTGGGTGTTCGTTCGCCGCGAGGCGAATCTTTCGCGCCTGCAGAGCGATTTCGTGTCCAAGGTCTCGCACGAGCTGCGCACTCCTCTCACGTCCATCCGGCTCTTCGCCGATACGCTCGCGCTCAGGCGTGGTGACACCGAGGCCGAGGACAAGTGCATCGCGGGCCTGGCGCGCGAGTGCACGCGGTTGCAGGAGCTCATCGACCGCCTGCTCGACTGGGGCCGCATGGAAAGCGGGCGTCGTGAGTTCGTGATGAAGGACACCGACCTGCGTTCGATCGTGGAGACCGCGGTCGCTGCGTTCGAGCCCGTCCGCGAGCGGCGCAGCGTGGATCTTCGGGTGACGTTGCCACCCGAGTCCGTGAGCGTGCACGCCGACCGCGGCGCCGTCTCCGACGCCATCTTCAATCTGCTCACCAACGCCTATAAATACGGCGGGGATCCCCCACGGATCGAGGTCTTCGCTCAAGAGCTGGGCCGCGAGGTGCGTGTCACCGTGCGCGACAATGGTGCCGGCATTGCGCCGGTCGAGCATCAGCGCATCTTCCAGAAGTTCTATCGTGTCGACGATCGTTTGTCGCGGGTACGTGAAGGCTCGGGGCTAGGCCTCGCGATCGTCAAGCACGTGGTTCGGGCGCACCGCGGCAAGGTGGAGCTCGTCAGCGACCAGGGCAAAGGCAGCGCCTTCACCCTGGTGCTTCCGGCACTGATGCGCTGATGGCGAGCAGCATGACGCACAACACTACCAAGAAGCACATCCTGATCGTCGAAGACGACGAGAGCATCGTGCTCGGCCTGGAGATGAATCTAAAGGCCGAAGGTTACGCGGTGAGCGTCGCGGCCGACGGCGAGGCGGGCCTCTCGCGTGCGCTGGAGGGTGACGTCGACCTGGTGATCCTCGATCTGATGTTGCCGAAGCTGAACGGCTTCGAAGTGGTGCGGGCGCTGCGCGAAAAAGATCAAACGTTGCCCGTCGTCATGTTGAGCGCCAGGGGCGCCGAGACGGACAAGGTGATGGGCCTCGAGCTTGGTGCTGAGGACTACATCACCAAACCTTTCGGGCTGGCGGAGCTGCTGGCGCGGGTCAAGGCCGTGCTGCGGCGGGACGGGCTGCTACGCAGCAAGCTCGGTCAAGTGGTGCGAGCCGGCGATCTGGAGATAAACGCGCAGCTGCGCGAGGTGTCACGCCGGGGCGAGCCGGTGATGCTCACCGCCACCGAGTTCGAGATCCTCTGGTGTCTGGTGGAAGCCGCCAATCAGCCGCTCTCACGCGAGGAGATCCTGTCACGTGTCTGGGGGCCGGGGCACCACGGAACCCTGCGCACCATCGACAACTTCATCCTCCAGCTGCGGACCAAGCTCGAGGTCGATCCGGGCGAGCCCGAGCACCTGCTCACCGTCCGTGGCGTGGGGTACCGCTTCAAGCTGTGACCCGTGCTATAAGGCGCGCGCACCGTGGATCCCAACCTTCTTCGCTCCTACTTCGCAGCCGTCTACGAGCTGCCCTCGGAAAGCGGCGTGCTGCGTGTCTCCATGGACGGTGAGGTGGTGCGCGACATCGCAACGCTGCCCGACCTGCTGCGGCGCGACTTTGCGATTCTGACAGCCTATAATCCGCGCAGCATGCTGCTCCCCCGCCGCGTGAACGACGTGCGCCACCAGGTTTTGCGCGACC
>DASQDA010000151.1:0-1731 GCA_035634435.1 Polyangiaceae bacterium | reverse complement strand
ACCGGCCCGAGCTTCTCCAGCGGTGGCGTTCAGGCGCGCCACTTGAGCGTTCGCGCGTTCTTGTCGCGCTCGGGCGACGGCTACGAGGTGATGCCCGGCGGGCTCACGCGCATCGCTTCTTCCGAAAGCTCGCGCGTCGTTTCCATGCAGCAGGGCGGCGGCAGCAAGGATACCTGGGTGCTGTCCAGGGATGAGCCAAGCAACCTGACCCTGCTGCGACCGCCGGGCTTGCGCGTCGACATCGTACGCAGCGGTGGAGATCTGCCCAGCCGAGTGGCGGACAACTTGTTCTGGATCGGCCGTTACGTCGAGCGCGCCGAAGGCACCACACGCCTGTTGCGCAGCGTGCTGTGGCGGCGAGCCGAAGACGAGGAGGGCCGCGTGCCCGAGGTAGCGGCGCTGCTCATCGCGCTGGAAGATGATCTCGAGCTGGTGCGTGGCACGCTCGGTCACACCAGCGCTGGGCTGGACGCGGAGGTCTCTCGGGTGCTCGTCGCGGACGTCCTGGCACGAGCGCCTGCCGCCGGCGTGGCGGCCGCCTACCGGGCTGCGAGCGTGGTGCGGGATCGTATCTCGGTGGACATCTGGCGTGTCCTCAGCCAGCAGTACGAGCTCGTGTGTCAGTCAAGAGCGCGCCCCGCGCTCGAGCTCGGTGACGCGCTGGAGCTGGCAAGCTCACTCTTGCTGGGCTTCTCGGCTTTCTCCGGATTGGTCATGGAGAACATGACACATGGGCCTGGCTGGCGTTTCGCGGACGTTGGCCGGCGCATCGAGCGGGCGGCCTTCATGGTGCGTTTGGTGCGGGGCATGCTGGTGGCGGCCGACAACGCCGCCGTGCTGGACGCCGTGCTAGAGGTCGCCGACAGCGCTATTACCTACCGCTCGCGTTACCTGGGCACGCTCGCGCTCGAGCCGGTGCTCGACCTGCTGCTGACCGACGAGACCAACCCCCGCTCCATCGCCTATCAGCTGGCTGCCTTGGAGCAGCATGTGTCCCTGTTGCCACGTGCACGACGCAGCCCGCTGCTGGCTCCGGAGGGAAAGATCGTGCTCGCTGCGCTCTCGGCCATTCGTTTCGCCGATCTCGACCAGCTGGCGCAGTGCGACGACTTGGGTCGACGCGCTTCACTGGAGCAGCTTCTGAGCGACCTCGATCTGGCGTTCCCGCGGCTAGCGGAGCAACTCACGCTCAACTACCTGGCCCACGCTCAGGCGTCGTTTTCCTTTGGCAGTCCGGCTGGGCGCTCGTGACCATGCGCTACCGTGTCTCCCATTCCACGAGCTACGAGTACAGCGACCCCGTCTCCATCTGTCACAACGAGGCACGGCTGGTCCCGCGCGGAACGCCGCTACAGAAGCTGCTTTCGGCGCGGCTCTCGATCGAGCCAACGGCGACGGTGCTAGCAAGCGATACGGACTACTTCGGTAACGTGGTTCACTTCTTCACGTTGCAAGAGGCTCATTTCCGCTTTGCCGTCGTCGCGCAGTCGGAGGTAGACGTCACCTCGCTCGAACGGCCCGCGCTCTCGCTTTCCCCCGCCTGGGAATCGGTGCGGGACCGCGCACGCTCGGATCGCAGCGCCGACGGACTGCGAGCGCTCGAGCTCAGCTTGGAGTCGCCCTACGTGCGTTTGGGTCCCGCGCTGGTCGACTACGCGAGCCGGTCCTTTGCTCGCGGGCGCCCGTTGCTCGACGCGGTCTTCGAGCTTACTCGCCGCTTGCGCGACGACT
>DASQDA010000150.1:0-7025 GCA_035634435.1 Polyangiaceae bacterium | reverse complement strand
TCGCCTGCAGCGAGCTTCTCGACGGCTGCGACGAGCTTGTCTTTTGATTGGAAGCGCTCCTGGACGGCGCTGACGGGTGTCTTTTTCATCGTTCGACTCCGGGCCGTCTTGTGGGCCCACCGAAGGGCGGCCCTTTTAGCAACGGCCGACCGCTGTAGCAACTCCGCCGCACCAGAGAGGGCGGAGCGCCAACGAGCCCACAGGCTCCTCGTGGGCTTGGACGGAGCGGCTCGACCCCTTCCAGCCGTGGGCCAGAGGGTGACGCGTCAGCCGGTGCGTGGTACGCGCCGGCCGCATGAAACCCCGGCTCCGCTTCGCGCCATCACCGAGCGGCTACCTCCACATCGGCGGCGCCAGAACGGCTCTTTTCAACTGGCTTTGGGCCAGAAGCCAGGGCGGCGTCTTCGTCCTGCGGGTCGAAGACACCGACCAGGACCGCAGCAGCCTCGACAGCGTCCGCGCCATTCTCGACGCCATGAAGTGGCTTGGCCTGGACTGGGACGAGGGGCCCGAGGTGGGAGGGCCCCATGGCTCGTACTTTCAAAGTGAGCGCAAGGCGCTCTATCGCGAAGCCGTCGAGCTGCTCATCGGTCAGGGCAAAGCTTACCGCTGCTACTGCACCAAAGAGGTGCTCGATGCCGCGCGCGAGGAGCTGAAGCTCAAAAACCCGAAAGCAGCCTTCGTCTACCCGGGGACTTGCCGTGAGCGCAAAGACCAGCCCGAGCTGCCTCACGTGGTGCGTTTCAAGACGCCGCGGCAGGGCAGTACCGACTTCGTGGACCGCGTGTTCGGCGCCATCAGCACGCCAAACGCAGCGCAGCAGGACTTCGTGTTGGTGCGCACCGACGGCTATCCGCTCTACAACTTGGCTGCGGTCGTGGACGACCACGCCATGGACATCACCCTGGTTGCGCGCGGGCGCGACCACATTGGAAATACTCCGCAACAGGTGTTGCTCTACCAGGCCTTCGGCTGGCAGCCCCCCGAGTTCGCGCACTTGCCGATGATGTTGTCCGCCAAGGGGGAAAAGCTCAGCAAGCGGCACGCCTCGGTGGCGGTGCAGGACTACCGGGAGCGCGGGTTCTCCGCCATGGGCGTCTTGAACTACCTGGTACGCTTCGGTTGGTCATTCGGCGATCAGGAGATTTTTTCGCGCGGGGAGCTCATCGAGCACTTCTCGTGGGACCGTGTGAACAAGAGCGACGGCAAATTCGACGAAAAAAAGTTCGCCGATGTTGCTTTCGAGCATCTGAAGCGAGACGACCTCACCTCACTCGACGAGTACGTGGAATGGGTGCGGCCTTTCCTGGCACAGCGGGGTGTTGCGGACGTCCCTGCAGACACGTTGCGGAGTGCCATCCCTGGGGTGCGCGAGCGGGCGCGAACGCTGGTGGACGCGGCGCAGGACCTGGCATTTTATTTCACCGAGCCGCCTGAATACGAGGAAAAGGCTCGGCTCAAGTTCCTCACCAGCGGCGCCTCCGCCCACCTGCTGGCGCTCGGCAGCGCGCTGGCCGCCCTGGAGCCCTGGTCGGCAGCAACGTTGGAGGAGGCGGCCAAGCGGTGGGCAGAGGAGCGGGGCCTGGCGCTCAAGGACTTCGCGCAGGCCGCCCGCGTCGCGCTCACGGGCCGTAGCGCCAGCCCTCCCCTTTTCGAGGTCATGGCGGTTCTCGGCCGCGATAAGAGCCTCTCGCGTCTCAAACTCGGCGCCAAGCTGGCTTCCACTCACTCACCCTGAGCTCAAGCAGGTGACTCCGGCCGTTGTCGCCAGTTTGGGGAACCAGCTGCAAGCTTTCAGCAAGAGCTTGGTTGCGAGCACCGCGCCCTTTTTGCAGCTGCCGCTGACTCCGCTGGAGGAGGTCTCCTGGTGGTCAGCTCTGATCAATCACCCGCCCATCAAGGCGCTTTTGCCCATCCCCATCTTGGCCGCTCTGGCGCCGGCGATCTGGTGGTTCTTTCGGGGCACCTGGCAGGACCTGGACCGCGACGCGACGGAGGCGCGCCTGCTAGCGGGGGGCAAAGCCGACTATCGACCCGCCGCTTGCCTGGTCATCACGGCCGTGATCTTGACCATGCAGGAGTACTACGGGGGTCGGTCGTTTTACGACACGATCTTCCGCCCATGGCTAGAGGCGCTGGAGCTCTCGGGCGTGCGCCGCATCAACCTCGCGAAGTACGACGAGCTCTACGGCTATACGTGGTGGTCGCTTTCGCGCGTCATCGGCTATGTGCTGGTGCCACTTCCGCTCTGGAAGCTCTTGTTTCCGCGCGACAGCTTGCTCGACATGGGCCTGCGGCTGCGCGGCTTCACCAGCCACCTGTGGATCTATGCACTGTGCCTGGCGGTGGTGGTGCCCGCCATGCTCATCGTGTCGCGGGAGCCCGACTTCGGAACCTATTATCCTTTTTACAAGCTCAGCTCGCGCAGCTGGGCGGATTTTCTCGCTTGGGAGGCCATGTACTTCCTGCAGTTCTTCGCGCTTGAGCTTTTTTTCCGCGGCTGGATGGTGGGAGCTCTGCGGACGACGCTCGGATCGGCGGCCATTTTCGTGATGGCCGTTCCTTACTGCATGATCCATTACGGCAAGCCTTACCTGGAGACACATGGCGCGATTGTCGCCGGCGTGGTGCTGGGCTCGTTGGCGATGCGCACGCGCAGCATCTATGCGGGGTTTTTGGTGCACGTGACCGTGGCCTTCGCCATGGATTTCCTGTCGCTCGTGCGTCGGGGGGCACTTCCGACCCAGTTCTTCGCACCGTAGCGTGACGGCTCCGTCACAGACGGGCGGAGCTTGCCACGGGCCACCAGCTGCCAGCGCAGCAGAATCAGGTGTCGCCCTGGCAAAGTCGGCTATATTCCGGTCCACCAAAGACCATGAACGGCGCGAAACTGTCTGCCACCTCCCTCAATGCTGCGCTCGATGTTTCCCGGCGGTCCGCGCCGGCCGAAAAGCAAAACGGTCAGTCGGAATGGAGCACCGAACGAGCGGCGCAGCGTTACCAAACGCAAGGTTGGGGTGCGCCTTACTTTCACGTGAACGCTCGCGGTCACGTGGAGGTAACGCCCGATCCAGAGCGTGACGCGCGCATCGATCTGTACGAGCTAGCGCGCGAGCTGAAGGCGCGAGGCCTCGAGCTGCCGCTGCTGGTTCGTTTCTCCGATATCGTGGGCCATCGCATCAAGCGCATCAACGACGCGTTCAACAAGGCCATCGGCGAGTACGAGTACCAGGGCACCTATCGCGGCGTCTTCCCGGTGAAGGTGAACCAGCAACGGCACCTGGTGGAAGAGATCGTGGAGGTCGGCCGGCAGTGGCACTTCGGGCTCGAAGCGGGCTCGAAGCCCGAGCTCTTGATCGCCCTGGCGGCGATGAGCGACGTCGGTGGGCTCATCATCTGCAACGGCTACAAGGACAATCAGTACATCGAGACGGCGCTGCTCGCGCACAAGTTCGACAAGACGGTGATCGTCGTGCTCGAGCGTCTCGAAGAGCTGGACCTGGTGTTCCGTGCCTCGGAGAAGCTCGGTATGCGGCCGCTGCTGGGCGTGCGCGCCAAGCTAACCACCCGCGGCGTCGGGCGCTGGGCAGACTCAGCCGGCGATCGCGCCAAGTTCGGCCTGAATACCTCGGAGATGATCGAGGTGATCGACCGCTTGACGGAGCGCAACATGCTCGACTCGTTGCAGCTCCTGCATTTTCACATTGGCAGTCAGATCTCCAGCATCATCCCCATCAAGAACGCCTTGCAGGAGGCCTCGAACATTTACGTCGAGCTGGCGAAGATGGGCTGCAAAATGGGCTTCATGGACATCGGCGGCGGGCTCGCGGTCGATTACGACGGCTCCAAGACGGACTTTCACGCGTCGAAGAACTACGACCTCGACGAGTACGCGGCGGATGTCGTCGCGCACATTCACGCCGCCTGCACGAAGGCGGACGTGCCCGTGCCGACCATCGTCAGCGAAAGTGGCAGGGCCATCGCAGCGCATCACTCAGTGCTGGTCTTCGAGGTGGTGGGCTGCAACGAGGTGCGCTTCGCCGAGCCCACCGAGCAGAAGCCGGACGCGCATCGGCTGCTGCAAGAGCTCTTCGACACCTACCGCGGTATCCAGCCCAAGAACGTACAGGAGAGTTACCATGACGCGACGCAAGCCAAGGAAGAGGCCACGAGCCTCTTCAAGTACGGGTACCTGAGCCTGCGTGAGCGCGCGCAGGTCGAGCGCCTCTACTGGAACTGCTGCGAGAAGATCCAGCAGACGCTGCGGCGCCTAAACTTCGTGCCCGAAGAGCTCAAGCACCTGGATCGCGATCTCAGCGCCATCTACTACTGCAACTTCTCGCTGTTCCAGTCGGCCCCCGACATCTGGGCCATCGATCACCTGTTCCCCATCATGCCGATTCATCGGCTCGATGAGGAGCCCAGCGTGTCGGCAACGCTCGCAGACATGACGTGCGACAGCGATGGCATCATCGATCGCTTCATCGACGTCGAAGACGTCAAGAGCTCGCTCGACGTGCACCTGCTGCGCGACCACGAGGCCTATTACCTCGGTATGTTCTTGAACGGCGCCTACCAAGAAATCTTGGGCGACCTGCACAACCTCTTCGGTGACACACACGCCGTGCACGTCGCTCTGACGGAGGACGGTGGGCATCACGTGCGCCATGTGATCAAGGGCGACAGCGTGGCGGAGGTGCTGCGCTACGTGGAGTACCAGCCGGACAGCATGGTCGACGCGGTGCGGCGCCAAGCCGAACGTGCCGTCAGCGCCGGGCGGCTCACGAACGACCAGCTGCGCACGCTGATGCGTCACTACGAAGACTCGCTGCGGTCCTACACGTACCTGACCGGCAACGACGACTGAGGCATTGACGGTCGAGAACCATCCGTCCTGAAGCGACGGACCCTCCGGAAGAGCTCGGCCTTCGCAATCGAGACACCGACTGTTGGATCATTCCACGCCGCGTGTCTCGAGGCGTACGGCCACAGGTGGGTGTGATGCTGTACGCAAGCAGCGTTCGGCGCACCTACAAGGTGCCGCTGGATCTGGTCGGGAACAAAATGCGGCGCCGCTCCGTTCCACTAGCAGCCCAGCCGGCGCCTCGATACGATCCGGGTTGCCGATGCCCCGCTCCCTCCCCCTCATGTCCCCTCCCCGTCCCCTGGGCATCGCCACGCGGAGAGCCCCCGGCTGGGCACTATTCTGCACCGCGCTGGCGCTGACGGTGAGCACCAGCGAGCACGCGGCGGCGGACATCTACCGCTCGCAGGGGAGTGACGGCGTCATCAGCTTCAGCAACACCAAGGCTCCCGGGTCGCGTCTGGTCGCCCGGGGCTCCGCCAAGCGCGTGTCCGCCGTCATGCCGCAAGACACCTCGCCGGAGCGGCTCAGCCGATACGACGAGCACATCCGTGAGGCTGCGACCCTCTACCAGATACCCGTGGCGCTGGTGCGCGCCGTGATCAAGGTCGAGAGCAACTTCGATCCGCGTGCGGTGTCGCCGGCAAACGCGCGCGGCTTGATGCAGCTGATTCCCGCCACCGCCGAGCGCATGCTGGTGCGCGACGTGTTCGATCCACGTGAAAACATTTACGGCGGAACCCGCTACTTGCGCGTCCTTGCCAACCTCTTCAACGGGGACATCGAGCTGACCGTCGCCGGCTACAACGCGGGGGAAGGCGCGGTGATGCGGTATGGAGGTATTCCACCGTATCGCGAGACCCAGGACTACGTGGTGCGGGTGCTCGCGCATTACCGCAGCTACCGGAGCGAGTGAGCCGCCTCAGCGGGGCTTCGCGGTCTTCTTGCTATCGCCGTAGAGTGAGCGCGCTTGCTCGAGCTCGTCGCGCACCCGGTCGAGCAACTCGGGAGGGCTCACCACGCGGGCGCGACTGCCCCACTCGAGAACCCAGCTGACAACGGGGTTGAGGTTGCCGACCGTCATGCTCAGCCGCACGGCTCCGTTGGCCAGCCCTTGCAGCTTCTGGCTCGCGTGAACGCGCCGCATGCGGATGTACTCCGCCGCCTGGGCGTCGAAATCGATGACTACCTTGTGCTGGGTCGCGCCGCGCCAGATGCCGAACTCGCCCTGGAAGTAGTTGTCGATGGCGAAGTCGGCGGGGAGCTCGAAGCGCTCCGCCACCGCGCACTCGGTGTCGCGCATGCGATCGAGCACGAACGTACGGATTTCTCCGCGCCCCACGTGGTAGCCGACGCAATAGATGGAGTCGCGGTGCAGCACCAGCGCGTAGGGGTGAATCGTGATGCGCTCTTCACTGCTCTTGATGGCGCTGCGGTACGTCAACGTGAGTGGACGCAAATCGGACACGGCTTGAAAGAGGTCGTCGAGCTCCTCGGTTTTCTCGGCGTAGTTCTTGGGCGCGTGCGGCAGGTACAAGAAGCGATCCTGCAAGCGGGCGTCGGCGAGCCCCGCGCTGGCGCCGCGCCCCGGCCGCTGAGCGAAGGCGAGCAGGTTGTTGATGGCGAGATCGATTTCTTCGAACAAGGTGGAGCCGCGCATGGGCTCGAAGAGCCGGCGAGCGGCGAGCAGCGCATAGGCCTGCGTGCGGCGTAGCTCGACCTTGCGCGGCATCTCGCCCTGCCGGATGCGCCACAACAGCGGGCCACCGCCGCGCGTGGGCACCGACTGCAGGTCGTATTCGCGCTCGAGCTCGGACAGGTAGCGCCGCATGGTCCGCACCGTCACGCCGAGCGCGTCGGCAAGCTCGTACAGCGACAGACCGCGCGGGTGCCGCTCGAGCAGCTCACAGAGGCGATCGATGCGACGATGCTGAGTGAATTTGCCACTCGGACGTCCACGAAGGCTGTCGTTCAAAACCCAGGCTCCTGATCGCTACTCTACACCGAGCCAGGAGGATAATGTAGGTTCTGATCCAATGCCGACCGCGGTAGAGCTCATTCTCAAGAAGCGTTCGGGTGAAGCGCTGACCGCTGACGAGCTCGACTGGTTGATCCGTGGGCTGCTGGACGGCAGTGTCGCCGACTACCAGCTGAGCGCGCT
>DASQDA010000149.1:0-3146 GCA_035634435.1 Polyangiaceae bacterium | reverse complement strand
GCACGTGGCATCGCTCGCCGCCGGCAATGGAGGCTCCCACCGGCCGCCGCGCTATGTGGGCGTCGCCCCGGAGGCTGATCTGATCGTGGCGCGCGTGGCCGAGGGGAGCGAAAGCGCGATCGTGGACGGAGACGTGCTGCGCGCCGCGCGTTTCATCTTCGAAAGGGCGCGCGAGCTCGGCGCCCCTGCGGTGGTGAACTTGAGCCTGGGCAGCGATTTCGGGGCGCACGATGGACGCTCGCCCCTCGAGCTTGCCTTGAGTGAGCTCGTCGGTCCCGAGCATCCGGGCCGGGCAATCGTGGTCGCAGCTGGCAACAGTGGAGGCGTGTACCGCGGCCTGGAAGCACGTTATCCGGAGCCACTCGGCGTGCACACCGAGGTACACGTGCCCCGAGGTGCTCCCGTGAGAGTGCCAGTGCTCACGCCGCCAGGCCCTTCAGCCCACGTTCGTGCCGGGGTGTTCGTGTGGTTGCGCTTTCGCGCGGGCGACGAGCTGCGCGTGGGCGTGGACCGCGAAGGCGCGCCGCTCCTGCCTCTCGTCGCTCCCGGTGAAGCCGGCACGCAGCAGCACGGCGGCCTGGAGGTCACCGTTCTCAATGGCGTGCTCGAGGAAAGTGGCGCGCGGGATCGGCGCGAGCCCTCGGCAGTGGTGATGCTGGAAGGAGAGTGGGCGAGCGGCGAGACCTTTGGCCTACGATTGGAAGGACGCGGTACGGCCTCCATCTGGCTGCAGAGCACAGGCGAGCTGGACCCAGCAGTGAGCTACGGAGCGTTGCTGCCCTTCGCGCGTAAGGAAGGCACGATCAACGTTCCGGCGTCGGCGCCGGAGCTCATCGCCGTGGGCGCTACTCTCAATCGAACGGAGTGGACGGACTGGCAAGGACAGCAGGTTTTGCATGCGCTGCAAGCTGGCTCCGATCCATCGCCTGGTGACAGCACGGCACCCTTCAGCTCGGCTGGCCCGAACGCGCTCGGAGTGTTGAAGCCGGACCTGGTGGCGCCGGGCACCAACGTCATTGGCGCCCTGGCTCGGCAGGCCGACCCACGCTCGAGCGGACGGCCCAGCTTGTTCTCCGGCGCGGGTGAGTGTGCAGCCAACTCCGAGTGCTTCGTCATCGACGAGAGTCACGGCCTCGCCAGCGGAACTTCCATGGCCGCACCTCTGGTCGCCGGAGCCATCGCATTGCTGTTCGAGCGCGACCCAACGCTGACGCAAGACCAAGCTCGGGCCTTGCTGCAAGCAGGCGCACGTCGCCCCGAAGGCCTCGTTTTAGCCGAGCAGCAGCTGGGAGCCGGCGCGCTCGACGTGGAGGGCGCCATCACCGCTCAGCTGGCCGACGACTCACCGATCCGACGGCAACCCACCAGCGACAGCTGGATTTCGCTGGCAGCCTCGTATGCGCGGCCCGATCCAGAGTGGCCTCTTGAGGGTCTGGCCGAGCTGCGGGCGTCCGACGGGCGGTTGGCGGACGGCTTCGAAGAGGCCCGCCTGCAACTGGTGGTCAGCGGCGGTCAGATCCACCAGCCGCTGCGGCGTGTGGCGCCGGGGTTGTATCGCTTCGCACTGCTGGCCGCGCCAAACAGTGGCGGGCGAACGCTCCGCATGACGCTCCGTTTCGATGAGGCGACGATCGTCGAGCGGGAGCTTCCGATCGCGGTCGATCCTGGCGCGGCCACCGGCGCCGTGAGCCTGCGTGGCGGCTGCGCCGCGGCTCGGCAGGTGGAAGTCGGCAACGCCTGGTGGTTGGCCCTGATTGCGCTCGGTCAGGTCGTCATCCGCCGAATCAGACGCTGTCGGGTACGATGTCCTTCTCGGTGCGTTCCGTGCCCTGCCGCGTCGCGGACGAGGCAGGGCGTGCCAGCGCCTGACGCGTGATGAAGGCAGCCACGTCGTTCCACAACGCCTCGAACTCGGCGCCTGAAAAACCCGAATAACTGGGGATCCAGTCCGCTGCCCAGGAGAGCGCATCGATGCGCCCGTACTGGCCAACGACGTCTAGATGATCCGCCGTCGTGACGTGGACGATCTCGCCCCAGATTTGCGAATTGGTGTGGACCACGCCGTCGTTGGCGCGAGCGGAAGGTAGGCTGCCCCAGGCGCGGGCCAGGGCCTGGCTTTGCTCATCGGCGGCCTGGGGAATCAACAGGTTCTCCCCGCGCGCGGCGATGAAATAGAGCCACGCGTAGAGCGGGTGCATGATTTGCGAGTACAGATCCCAGACGCTACCCAGCAGGCTCTTGAAGCTAGGCGAGCGCGCGCGGGTCACGACGGAGCCGTAGGCCACGTCGGGATCGGCGGTGCACGCGTTCAGCAGGTCACACCCCGCTGGCGTCAGCTGGAAGAGGAGCGACTGATCGCGCGAGACTGCGTCCAGAAAATTAATGAGCTCCACGCGGCGCTCGTCCGAGAAGTCGTTGAGCAGCTTCTCGTACAGCTCGTCGAAGGTGCTTCGCCGCTTACGCAGAGGGTCCCGCAGCCGCACGATGGCATAGCCGAGCCGCAGCGCGAGCGCGAGCGGCAGCCGCCCCCGCCGTAAGAGCCAGATGAAGTAGCGGGCGACCAGACGCAGCAGCGGCTTGCCCATGCTGCTGCTGAAAAAGGTGGCAATCGGGGTGCCGAAGTGAGGGCAGCAGACCGTCACCAAGCTGTGAATGCGGTCGTGCGCCGCGAACTCTTCCGTCGCGGGCAGGGAAGCGGTGGGAGCGATCGCCAGGCGCGAGTCCAGACCACCCGTCGAGTGCCCGATGATGTGGATGGGCCCTTCGGTGGCGCGTGCAATCCTCGCTAGCGTCTCCACCACGCGCGCGGCTCGCACGCGAATCGACGCGGTCGGCAGCGTCATCACCTCCGTGATCGTGACGCTCAGGCCCAGCCTCGCGAACGCACTTTCCAGCACCTCGCGGACGCCGTTGAAATACGTCAGCTCACCAAACCTGCCAAACCCGAAGAACCCAGGAACCAGCACCACGTGGTGCGTGACGGACGTCCCCGCGTCAGGCGCGATGGTTACGCTAGTGCGCGCGCGAGCGGGTGGTTCTACCGCGGTCACGAGTCAGACTTCAGCGTCCGAGCCGCAGAATCGACGGACTTCAGGCGAGCGAGCGTCAGTGGCTGCTTGATTTTGGTGATCTCGCGCCAGGGGTCC
>DASQDA010000148.1:0-13677 GCA_035634435.1 Polyangiaceae bacterium | reverse complement strand
CGAGCAGCTCCCACCTGCCCGGCGAAAGAGAAGCGAGGCTGCGCGCGAAGCTGGCGCCAAAGCTCTGCGTCAGGTCCTGCAGTGTGCGCCCGAGCACCGCCCGCCCTTCTGGCGGCTCGTCGCCAACGCCGGGGGCTGGGCTACCGTCCTCGAGCGTCGCCGCGATGGCACGGGCGCGCGCCTGTGCGTTGACGGTCTGCTTGGCAAAGAACACCTGCTCGAAGTCGTAGCGTACCGGTGTCGTGTAGAGCGTTGAATGCTCGGTCAGCCAAGCTCTCAGGTCACGCTCGGTAGGTGGCTCCGGCAGCAGCAGGCCAGCCTGGATCGTGCGTAGCTTCTGCACGACGCGACTTCGCACGAGCGGATCGTCACGGTCCAGGCCGCGTGCGAGCCCTTCTCGATACAGCGCTTCCTCCAGCTTCCAGCGTGCTAGCGCTTGCGCTTGCTCTTGCGGAGTGGGCAGGCGCCCGAGTCGCGCTGCAAGCTCTTGTCGCACTTCTTGCTGGATGGCTTGCGTGAGAGGAATGTCCCTCGCATCGCTGCCAGTGGCCGCCTGCGCCAGGAAGATCAGAGCCCCCGCCGTGCCGAAGTGCACGAGGGGCTCGCGCCACCAGCGAAGCCGGAGCGAGCGCGACGATGGCTGCATCCGTGTCTCGGTCGTGTCGCTTTCAGTCACGGGCAGGCTCGAGCATGACTCCCACGATGTTGTCGAGCAGACGTCGACCGACTTCGCGCAGCCGCGGCAAGTAGCGGAGCGTCTCTGCTTCGATTCGTTCGAGACCCGATGGCCCGCTAGCCCTCAGCACGTAAGCAGGGTCCGAGCGTAGAAAAAGCTGAATGTCGGCGGCGTCCACCTCGCAGTGAAACTGCAGTCCGAACAGCTTGTCGTGCAGGGAGAACGCCTGGTTCTGGCATGCATCGGTCGAGGCGAAGAGACGAGCCTCGCCGGGCAAGTCGAAGGTGTCGCCATGCCAGTGCAGCACGGTTTCCGTCCCCATCAATCCGCGCAGCAGGCGAGGCGCGGCTTGAGCGTGGAAGTAAACCGGAGCCCAACCCACCTCGTAGACCTGCTGCGCGGGCGTACCCGACTTCGAGGCAGCACCTGGATTCGGAAACACGCGGCTCCCCGCGGCGAAGGCCAACAGCTGGGCGCCGAGACAGATTCCCAGGACGGGAGCACGCTGCTGCACACGCTCCTTCAAGAGCTCGATCTCGTCCGCGAGGAAAGGGAACTCACCGGTACCGCGGTCATCCACGCCCATAGCGCCCCCCAGCACCACCAAGACGTCGTCCCTCCCGAGATCGCTCGGGAGCGAGTCACCCGCATACACGTGGTGAATGCGGGTGTGAAGACCTCGCGCCTGCAGCACGTCCAGCAGGCGGCCAGGGCCTTCGAAGGCGGCGTGCTGTATGATTGCGGCTCGGTTCATGGCCGGCTCATGATCGCGAAGCGGAGAGCGGCGTCAACTCGCTTCGTGGGACCCCGGTTGGCGCGTGTTGCTTAAAGCTCGTGCCGAACGCTAGCCTCGCGGTACTCTTTGCCCCGTCCCGTCATGAGCTTCTTCTCACGCTGGCTCTTCGTCGCCGCCCTGTGTTGCTGCGCGTCGCCCACGCTGGCCAATGGCCGCTTTCCTCTGGCGGGGCAGGTGGTATTCGACCCTGGAAGCGAGCAGCACCTGCTGGTCAGCACGACCTTCGGGTTGCTCGAATCTCGCGACGGCGGCCGGAGCTTCAGTTACACGTGCGAATTTGCGCTCGGGTTGGGCGGCCAGGAAGACCCCATGCTGGCCATCACCGCCGGTGGTGTCACGGTGGCGGCCACCTTCAATGGTATCGTAACCAGCCGCGACGGTTGCTCGTACACGAAGGTGCCCGAGCTCGACGGCGAGATCATTCCGGATCTGACGCTGAGCCGCAGCGAAGCCGGGACGCTAGTCGCTTTTCGCAGCGTCGGCCTGGGCGACGGTCGCGTCGTCTCCGAGCTGGTCCGTTCGGAGGACGACGGCGAGAGCTGGACGCGCCTCGCCCCCAAGCTCCCGGGCGAGCTCTTGCCGATCACCGTGGACGTGGCGCCCAGCGACCCGGAGCGCATTTACCTGTCGGCTCGGCTCGGCGGTGCGGATGAGTACAGCTCGGTGCTGCTTCGCTCGCTGGACGGGGGTCACACCTTCGAGCGTTCGCTCGTCCCGCACACCAGCAATCAGCGACTCGCGTTCATTGCTGCCGTCGATCCCGTGAACGCCGACCGGCTTTACCTCCGGGTCGACGATCCGGAAGGCACCGTGTTGCTGCTGAGCGAGGACGCGGGCGAGAGCTTCAGCACGCTGTTCAGCGGCACGGGTGCCCTGCTTGGCTTCGCCATCGATCCAGCGGGTGAGAGCATCGTCTTCGGCGGCCCCGCCGACGGGCTCTGGAATGGCGCGGCAGACGGCACGGGCATCGAGCGTCGCTCCGACTTGGGACCGAGCTGTCTTGGATGGAACGCGCAGCGCCTGTACGCCTGCGCCGACGAGACGCAGTTTGGATTCGCCCTGGGCGTGTCGGCGGATCAGGGCCAGACCTTCGAACCCCTAGTCCGGTTCGCAGACCTGTGTGGGCCCGTGGCTTGCGGGGAGGAGACGCTCGTTGGCCGCGAATGTGTGAGCGACTGGAACGCCATTGCGCCGGTGTTGGGCGCCACTTGTGGCGTAGACCCCGGCACGCCCAGCGGGGGCGGTGCGGGCGCGGCGGGGGCGCCGTCGGTTCCAGGCAGCGACCCAAAGCCGGGGCGCCGCGCGGACTCCGGCTGCGCATGGACGGCTTCCCAGAAAGGAGCGGCAAAGCTACCCGCTTGCTACCTGCTGGTGCTGCTCGCCGGGGCGTACGTGGCGAGGCGGCATTATTTGCGCCATTCTGCCGGATCATGACGAACCGCTGGCAAGTCTTGCTCCCATTGCTGTGGGTGGGCGCCTTGACGCCGGGCTGCTCGGACGATTCCGCTGACGAGCTGCCGGACCACGCAAGTGTCGCCGACGTGGTGTTCGTCGGCGGAACCAATGACGAAGCGCTGATACGGCTGCTCGCAGCGAAGCCGCTGGCAGACCCGGAGCATGCTCTCGAGTTCGACGTCCCCACGGCGGGGGAAGCGTTGCCACGCGACGTCCCCAGCACTTTCGTGTGGCACCTGCCCGCGGCTGCGTCGCTGCCGGCGCGCGGTGCGCCACCGCCGAGCACGGACGGGCCGGCCGTGCTGCGCCGCGTGACGCGTGAGCTCAAGGCACTGCTGCGCCCGCTCGGCGTGGCTCACGCGCACGGAGCGCCGTTCAACGGCACCGGCTTCTTCCTGGTGTTCGCCAGCCCTGAGGAGCCGGAGCTCTTGCGAGTGTTCACCTCCAGCACGAGCTACACGCCCGATGAGGTTGCCTTCGGCAAGTTGACGGCGACCGCCGCGCCGCTCGAGCTCACCGCCACCTCGGCCATCTTCGAAGACAACCAGCTCGTCGAAGGTGGAGGTCCGTTCGAGGGCGCAACGCTGCCGTTCACGCTGCAATGACGCGCGCGTTCTGCTGTGCTGCCCTGGCGCTACTGGCGTCGAGCGCGTGCTCCGACGGGGCCGTCACGTATGCGGCGTATGAGGGTCCCCCGGCGTACCCGAATCAACGCACCTCGCATGCGGGCGCAGCGGACCGCCTCGGCTACGTCTCCAACAGTCTCTCGGACAGCATTTCCTTGCTCGACATGGATCGCCTCGAGCTAATCGCCGAGTTGCCCGTCGGACGCGATCCAGTAGACGTGGACGGGCCGCACCACCTGGCGATCGACGGTGCCAGCCGCCGGCTGTACGTCGCGCTGTCCTACCCCGCGCCCAGCACGGCGCCAGGGCCGCACGTTGGGCATGGAGGCTCGAACCGCTACGGGTACGTGCAGGCACTCGATCTGGACGACCTGCGCCCGCTGGGCGAGGTCCGGGTCGAGCAGAATCCGGGCGACATCGTCCTTGCACCCGATGGCACGAGCTTGGCCGTCACGCACTACGATCTGGTTCGAGCGCAGCGCGAGACCACACTGGACGCCCAGCGAGCCCTCTTGTTGTTGCTCGACCCCACGCCGACGGACGGCGCGCCCGACCTACGCCGGGCAATTCAGCTGTGTATCGCTCCGCACGGGGTCACCTACTCGTCCGACAGCGCGCGTCTGTTCGTGACGTGCACGGGCGAGGACAGCATTGCCGTGGTGGAGGCGGCCTCCGGCCAGGTGCTTGCGCGCGTGCCCGTCGCGGCGCGCATCGGAAGCCCTGGCGCACCCCTCCACGAGCCGTATGCAGCGGTGCTGGCCCCAGCCGGTGATCGCCTGGCCGTCGCCAACATCGGGTCCGCTACCTTGGTGCTATTCGACGTGGGCGAAGAGCTGAGCCGGAGCTCGAGCACGCCGGTGCTCGGTGCTCCCTATTTTCCGGCGTGGACGCAGGATGGCGCGCGCCTGATCGTTCCGACGCAGGGCCCCGACGGAGCGGTTCTGCTGGACGGGCAGACCGGCGCGTTGCTGACCGAGGCACGTTATTCGTCCGAGGTGTGCGGCCGACCGCACGAGGCGGTGACGGACGACAGAGGACGAGTCTTCATGGTTTGTGAGGGCGACCACGTGACGCCCGGCAGCGTGGTCGAGGTGGACGCGGAGTCCTTGCAGGTGCTGGCTCGCGTCGAGGTAGGTCGCTATCCGGACAGGCTGAGGTTCCTGCCGCCATGAGGATCGTTTGCGCCCTCGCCACCCTGGCTGTGCTCACGACGGCGTGTGGCTCCGACGAGCAGCGTGGTGCGTCAGAGCACGGCCGCACACTCTTTGCCGACCACCGGCTTTCACCGTCCACGCTCAATCGGTTCTCTTGCAGCACCTGCCATGACGTGGAAGATGGCGGCGGCGCTCGCAAGACAGGGGCTCCGCTCGCCGGCGTCACGTTACGGCCGACCTTCTGGGGCGGGCAGACGAACGACTTGCTGCATGCCATCAACGCCTGCCGTCGCTACTTCATGCAAGCGCCGCAGCCGTTTCGCGGCACGGAGACGGACGCCGAAGCGTTGTACGCGTTCTTTGTCTCCCTCGAGCCGGGTGATCCGCGTCCCTTCCCCTTCACGATCGTGCCGACCGCGATGGAAGTGCCGCGCGGCAACGCCAAGCAGGGAGCAGACCTGTACCGGGCGGCGTGTGCCAGCTGTCACGGCCAGAAGAGCAGCGGGGATGGCCGGCTGACGCCGCAAGCGCCGGCGTTGCCCGATAGTACGCACGCCGCACACCTCGAGGACTCGGCCGCGACGCTGCGGCTCATCTTCATCGAAAAGACGCGCCACGGGGGGTTTTTGGGTTACGGCGGCAACATGCCACCTTTTTCCAGCGAGCGGCTCAGCGACGCGGAGCTCGGGTCGATCCTAGAGTATCTCGGCGTGCTCGGCCTTTGATCGGCGCAGCGCCTCAACGCATGCTGAGAGCGGGCGACGTTGCAGGCGCCGTCGCTCGCCACGCGGGGCGCGCTCGTAGCGGTCGCGCTGTGCTACCGAGTCGGAAACGATCACTGACCTCCGCCGTCAGCGGCTGGAGCGCGCCTCCCTCGAAGCACTGAAGGTCGACCGCGCCGCTGTCGGCTTCTTTCGCCGCGCCAGGTGACCCCAGCTGGTGGCTCCAGACGCTCGAGAGCAACACGACACGCCCGTCCTTCATCAGCAGATCAGCGCGCGACAGGCGTACCGCGCGGTGCAAGTCGTCGTCCGCCCAGGCCTCGCGCGGCAGCAGGCGACCGTCTGGTCTATCCTCGTAAACCACCAGCGCTCCTTCGATGTCGCCTGCACCGTAGATGGCGCGCCGCAGCCCCGGCAGCACGAACAGAAAGTTGCTGTAGGCGCTATCGATCACCAGCGCAGGCAAGAGCGTGTAGGTCAACGTGTTGTTGCCCCAGGGACGCTCGAGGCTCCAGTAGGCGAAGTAGCCGACGCGCAGCTCATTGCCCACACGCCGGTAGTGGTAGAGCAGTGTCTGGCCCAGCGTTCCTGCGGACCAGACCTTGGAACCCACACACACGCGCTGAGTACGGATGAGCTCGTCGTCCGTGGTGCTGCCGAGTGTCGTGCTGCTCGGGCGCGGTCTGCTCCCGCTGACCACGGCATAGGAAACGGCGCCAGCCGTTGCGTGCGACGCGGCCTCGGGCCAGCTCGGCTCGGGAAACAGCAAACCGAACGAAAGCAACGCGATCGCAACGTCTCGCAAGGTGGCTCGCGGAGCTCGTCTTCGGACCGCCCGCCCCCACAGAAACAACACAGCCCGATACAGCATCAATCTCGTGAGCGGCAGCTCCAGTCAGGACTGAAGTGCCGGCGCAGTGTGTGACCCCACGAGGCGCGACAGTTTGGGCGAAGCTGGCTTTATTTCACCCAGGTAAGTGGGACAGCGTCGCACTCGCGACCCCAGAGTGGGCGCGTGCAACGGCGGCGCGAGCCGCGTCAGCAGTGGTCGACAGGAACTTTCGACTAGTGCTGTCGCGTGTGCCTGTGCTCGTGCGCGTGGCGCTTGGAGCGCTGCGTGCGCCGACGTAGAGCTTGCCGCTCAGGGCGCCATCACGTTCGACAACGTGAACGAGTAATCTTGATAATCGTCGTTGGCCGCTTCCCGCTGCCGACCAGGTAGCTGTTTGCGATGAGCGCGGCCTCGCGATCTCGCAGCGAGGTGTTGGGATCGGTGTTCGTCCTCATCGTGCCGACGCGCGTGCACTGCGAGGCCATGGCGCAGTTGGCGGTCGCCGTGTAGTATCCGTAGGGCATCGCCCCTGCCGGTGAGAACCGCGCGATGACCCGAACACCACAGGGCCGTCAGCCGCCTTGACGGCGCTAGCGGCACGTCGCGCCGTGCATCATGGATGCAAACGAGCTCGTGTTGAGCCCGTTGCTGACCGGTGCACCCCCCGAAGACTGCCGCAGAGAGCGTGGCACGGCGCGCAAGCACACGCGCACCGCCTTCGCGACGAGCGGCAATGTTGAAGAACAGCCGCGCCCGCGAGCTCAGGTCAGCACGCCGGGATCACGCGCGGGTTCCCCGGGAGCGGGAGGATCGTCAATGGTAGGAGCTGGCTCACCGGGCACTTGCGGCTCGACGGGAGGGTCACGCCGCATGGGCTCCTCCGGAATCGGATCTGGCTCGCGGGGCGTTGGCGGCTCAATGGCCGGGTCAACGACGGGCGGCGGGGGAGGAAGACCGGGGGCTGGAGGAATGGCAGGGATCATCGCAAGCTCCGTCAGGCAAAGTCGCAGGCCGCGCACACGAGTGCGCGACCCACGAACCACTGTCTCACGCCGTTGCGAGAAGCGTGCCGCGCTTCACGAGTGGCCGCTGCGCGGGCGAAACTGCGTCGGTCGACGCTGAGTGGAACGGAACGGCCGTCCGCTGCTGCCGCCGCCGTTCTGGCTGCCGACGCGATCGGGATCGAAAGGCGGCCGTGGATCGGCAACCTCAGCAATTGCCGCTGTGTCCGAGCCGCGCGGGACGGCGTCGCCGACGCGGATGCGTTGACGAATGAGGCGCTCGATGTCCACGAGGAGGCTGCGCTCTTCGTGGTCGCAGAACGAGATGGCGCGGCCGACAGCTCCGGCGCGGCCCGTCCTACCGATGCGGTGCACGTAGCTCTCCGCGACGTTCGGCAAGTCATAGTTGATCACGTGCGAGATGCCCTGCACGTCGATGCCGCGCGCCGCAATGTCGGTTGCAACCAGCACGGGTGTGGTGCCGCGGCGGAAGCCATCGAGCGCTCGCTCGCGGGCGTTCTGCGACTTGTTCCCATGAATGGCGGCGGCTTCGATACCTGCGTGCACCAACTGCTTCGAGACGCGATCCGCGCCGTGTTTCGTGCGCGTGAAAACCAGCGCGCGCTCGACACCGTTCATGCGCAGCACGCGCTCGAGCAGAAAGCGTTTGTCGGGTTTGGACACGAAGTAAACGGCCTGCTCGACGGTTTCGGCCGTTGTCGCTTGCGGCGTCACGGACACGCGAGCCGGCTCGTTCAAGATGCTGCGAGCCAACGCTTCGATGGCAGCCGGCATCGTGGCCGAGAAGAGCAGCGTTTGGCGCGCCTGCGGTACCTGCGCGATGATGCGTCGGACGTCGTGGATGAAGCCCATGTCCAGCATGGTGTCAGCTTCATCCAGCACCAGAATTTCCAGGTTCTTGAGCTGAACGTGTCCCTGACGCATCAGGTCCATCAAGCGCCCCGGTGTCGCCACCAGGAGGTCGGGCCGGCGAGCGAGCTCTCGCTCCTGCGCGCGCTGGCTGACGCCGCCATAAATCACGGCGTGACGAATGCCGAAGTGACGACCATAAGCTCCAGCGCGTTCGCTGATCTGAGCAGCCAGCTCCCGCGTGGGGGAGAGCACCAGCGCGCGGACGCGCCCGCTGGCTTGCACTCGGCCGAGTCGCTGCAAGAGGGGCAGCATGAACGCCGCCGTCTTGCCCGTGCCCGTCTGGGCACAGCCGAGCAGGTCACGCCCCTCGAGCACCGTCGGGATCGTCTGCTCCTGGATCGGCGTCGGGGTGGAATATCCCTCCTGCAAGACGGCCTGCACCAGCGGCGCTACCAGACCGAGCTTCGTGAAGGGAGAGTCGCTGACGTCCTGCTCGCTGACGGCGGGCTGCACGCTACGAGAGAGCTCCTGCTCGGCGCTGCCGGCGGCCGGATCTCGGCTGGCCTCCTGCCCGTCGCGGGCGTGCTGGGGACGAGGCGAGGGGTTTGGACGGCGGTCGCGCGGCCCTTGAGATGCGCCACGGTCGCTGGATGGGCGTGCTGGACGCCCCTGGAAAGAAGCGCGGCGATCGCGCTGCGGTTCTTGGGAACCCGATGAGGAGCCCGAGTGGCGGGCATCAGAAGGTCCACGCTCGGTACGTGGCATGGACGAAGACGGTCGCGACGACACGGGTCGTCGGGGGGGAGAAAAACTCACGTTGGATCACTCAAATTGCGGCGCGCAGGGCAGGGAATGCGCCCTCTGCTTTGCGTGCCGCGGATCCGCGGAAAGGGCGCAGCGCGACCGAGCTCGGCAGCGCCATCACGGATCACTTTCAGCGGGGGGCCGGCACCGTCCGGGCCTCAGGCCCAATATATGGGGCGCGGGGCAGGCGGCGGGCTCGCCAAACGAGCTCGTGAAGGCAGAGCTTGTACCCCATGCTCGAGCTCCGGGCAAGCTGAGCGGAGCCGCGGGCGCCCTCGGCACGCAAAGGTCGACCACTCGGAGGGCTGAAAGCGGCAGCAATGGCAAGATCGCAGCGCCCGCCGCTTGCAACGCGTTCTAATGTCGATGGGTGCAAGGTCCAGCGCTTCCCGGCGTGTCGAACGAGGCCAGCGGCTCTCGGGCCTCCATGGCCGGAGCTCCGCTGGCATGCGAGCCGCGCGCGATGTGTGCAGCCTGTGAGCGACCCGCGCGCGTCTGCCTGTGCTCGCGCATTCCGGACATTCACACGCGCACTCGCGTAGTGATCCTGCAGCATCCGCGCGAGAGCACCGTGCCGATCGGTACCGCACGACTAGCGGAGTTGTCGCTACGTAGCGTGGAGCGTCATGTGGGTGTCACGTTCGCGAGCTCACGCGACGTGCAAGCGGCGCTCGCGGATACCGCCGCGCCAGCCGTGTTGCTTTTCCCGGGCGAGGGCTCACGCGATCTGCAGCGCGAGCCGCCCTCCGGTCCGCTGACGTTGATCGTCATCGATGGTACCTGGTGGCAAGCCGAGAAGATCCTGAAGCGGAACCCCGAGCTCGGCCGCCTGCCGCGCTACCACTTGCAGCCCAGTGAGCCGAGTCGGTACCGCATACGCCGGGCGCCGGCCCGTGACTGCATCTCGACCATCGAGGCCATCGTGGAAGCGCTCAGCGTCCTGGAAGCTCCCGAGCTGCGCGTGCGCGCCGCGCTGCAGCCATTCGACACACTGGTGGAGCAACAGCTGCACTTTGCCGCCGCGCGTGGCGAGCGGCGGCACCGTCCCAACAAGTCGCCGCGTCGCCAGCGGCCGTTCACGCTGCTGAACCAGCGGAGCGCCGATCTCGTCGTCGGCTATGGGGAGGCAAACGCGTGGCCTCGGGGTAGCGCGCTGGGCGCTCACCCCGAGCTGGTACACTGGGCCGCGGAGCGACTCCTCACCGGTGAACGCTTCGAGGCGTTCATCGCGCCCACGAACGCGCTGTCACCGACGTTCCAGTGTCACAACGGGCTATCGCGCGAAAGCGTGCTCGCGGGTGAGTCGCCGTCGAGCTTTGCCGAGCGCTGGCGCGCCTTCTCGCGTCCGGACGACGTGCTCTGTACCTGGGGTTTCTACGCTGCGGAGCTGCTGGTCGCGCGGCTCGAGAGCCGCCCCGAGCAGCTCGACGTGCGCTCGCTCGCCATGCTGCACCTGCGGCGCAAATCGGGAGACGTGAGTGACTGCGCAGCAACGCTCGGAGCGACCGCCGCGCCGCCGTGGGTCAGCGGGCGTACGGGAATCCGCCTTTCCGCCCTGACGGCGGTGACGCGCGCGATCCTGCAAGCGACCGAGCTCGAGCCGAAATGCCCGTGACCCTGGGCCGGGGGAGCTACGAGCTGCTCTGCTTCTTGTTCTCGAGCTCTTCCCAGCGCAGGGTCAGCCGTTCCACTTCTGCGTTCACGCTGCCGAGCTCCGCCACCAGGCTCGCCACGCCGTCGCGGCCCTTGTCGTAGGTGGAGGCGTCGACCAATGCTGCGTTCAGCTCGGCCTGCCTCGCCTCCGAGCGCTCGATCGCAGTCAGCACCTTGGCCAGCTCCTGCTCCTCGCTGCGCGTGAGCGCCTTGGGTTTAGCGGAGCGGCCGCTGCGCTCTGGCGCGGCGATCACGGCAGGCGCGGCGGCAGGAGCTGGCTGCTGAGCACGCCCTTGCGCGCGTAAACGGCGATAGGTGTCGTAGTTGCCTGGGTAACGGATCACTTGCTGGTCGGCTTCGAACGCCAGGATGGACGTTGCCACTCGATCCAGGAACCAGCGATCGTGCGTCACTACGAGAGCGGTGATCTCGAGCTCGACCAGCATGCTTTCGAGCGCGCCCAGGGTGGCGACGTCGAGATCGTTGGTGGGTTCGTCCAGCACCACCAGGTTGGCGCTCTGGCGCAATAGCTTGGCGATGGCCACGCGGGCCCGCTCGCCACCCGAGAGCGACCCCACGGGCTGGCGCTGCTTCTGTGCATCGAAGGCGAAACGCTCGAGGTAAGAACGAGCGTCGATGAGCTCGCCGCCGATCTCGATGCGGGACTGATCACCCACCACGTTCTCGAACACCGACTTGGTGTCGTCGAGAGCGCTGCGGAGCTGGTCGAAGTAAGCGACGCGCGTGTTTTGACCGAGCGTCACGCTGCCGGAGCTCGGAGGGTGCTGGCCGAGCAGCGTACGCAGCAGAGTGGTCTTGCCGCTCCCGTTGGCACCGACGATGCCGATGCGCTCGCCCTGCGTGACGAACAAATCGAGCTTCGAGACCAGGGGCTTGTCGCCGCGCTGCACGCACAACGCGCGTGCCTCGAGGATGGTCTTGCCGCTACGCGTCACTTCGAGGGCGAAGGTTGCTGCGCGGTCCAGCTTGGGACCTGGCGCAGCTTTCGCGCTCTCCGCCCGATCGATGCGAGCCTTCTGCTTGGTGCTGCGAGCTTTGGGCTGTCGTCGAAGCCACTCGAGCTCACGGCGCAGGAAATTTTGACGGTTTTGCTCGGTGCGTTCGGCGTGAGCCAGGCGCTCTGCCTTCTGCTCCAGGTACAGCTCGTAGCCGCCGTCGTAGGAATAGACCTCGCCGTCCGCGACTTCGATCGTGCGCTGCGCAACGCGATCGAGCAGGTAGCGATCGTGGGTGATGAGCAACACGGCGCCCAGCGTATCCTGCTGCAAATACTCCTCGAGCCACTCGATAGTGTCCGCGTCCAGGTGGTTCGTCGGCTCGTCCAGTACCGCCAGGTTGGGACGCGCGAGAAGAATTTGTGCGAGCGCGACGCGGCGCTGCTCCCCGCCGCTCAAAGTCGACATGCGTGCGTCGGGGCGACGGATGTGAAGGTGGTCGAGCATGGAGTCGACTTGATGCTGCTGTTCCCAGCCGCCGAGTCGTTCCACCTCCTCCGCGCTCGCGGCCTGTTGCTCCAAGAGCGCGTTCATGTCGCCGCTGCCGCTGGCCAGCGCCTGGTTGGCGGCCTCGTGACGCTTCACTGCGGCGACCCACGCGGCGAGCCCGACGGACGCAGCCTCACGCACCGTGGGATCCCCTTCGAAGGTCGGCACCTGATGCAAGTAGCTGATGCTGGCGCCGCGACGCCGGGACACGGCGCCCGTATCGGCGGTCTCGACGCCGGCCAAAATGCGCGCCAGCGTGCTCTTGCCGGCGCCGTTTTTGCCGACCACGCCTACCCGCTCCGTGCTCCGGATCGTCAGGTCTACGGCGCGAAGGACGATATGCGCACCGTAGCTCTTGTGAACTTGACTGGCAGTGACGACGGGCATCTTCGAGGGCTCATTTGGCGGGAAGCAGGCAGGGCCTGCGGCGCAGGCTGGTATAGCAGGCGCCTGCTGCGCTGCTGAGGAAAACTCCACCAGCGAAAACGACGATTCGACGCGGCCCGGCCGACGCGATGCTACGACAGCGGCTGGAACACCTGCGGGCGACACCAGAATGCCTGGGACGCCGCAAGCTCAGCATGCAAACTCTTTCTGCAATCTTCGTGGCGTTCGTCACTTCCGTGCTGACCACCACGGCCACCGTTTACGTGATCCAGCGCTATGACGTGCTGAGCGACCACGCGCCGAGCGCGAGCGTTCCGGATCTCCGAGGGCTCTCGGAGCACGACGCACGCCAGAATCTTTCCGCGGCCGGCCTCACATTGCTGATCGCAGCGCGCGAGGTCACTCCCGGCGCGAAGGTGGGCACCGTGGTGCAGCAGTCCATCGCAGCAGGCCAGCGCATTCCGCACGAGCACCCCGTGAGCGTGACCTTGGCGGAGGAGCCGCCCGTGGTGCCCGATGTCGGCGGCCTGACGCTGGAAGAGGCGACGCGGCGTCTCGAACGGGCAGGATACAAAGTGCAGGTGGGCGAGGGGCGCGCAGACGCCGTGGTGCCGGAGGGACACGTTCTCGCGCAAGCGCCAGCGGCGGCCTCGCAGCATGCCAAGGACGCTCTGGTCACCCTTCAGGTCTCTACCGGTCCGATTCAGGTCAGCGTTCCGAAGCTCAACGGAATGTCGCTGCCACAGGCCAAGACGGCGCTCGAGGGCGTGGGGCTCTCGGTCGGGACGGTGCGCTTCCTCTCACTGCCCGACGCCGCCGCTCTGACGGTGCTGAGTCAGAAGCCGCTGGCGGGCGACCGGCTGCGGCCGGGCACTGAAGTCGAGCTGACCGTGAATCGCTGACCCGGGGCCTCGGCGCGCCAGCGAGCGTGGACGGCCGTTCGCAAGCGGCCGTAGACGTTCGTTCCCGCACGGCGCTCCGGATGCGCTCCGCTCCGGGCCGCGGCGGGGGTTTTCCGCAACTTCTGCAGGTGTGATGCTCGCGCCGACACTGCGCCTCGTCGTGGCACAGCCGTTGCTGTAGGGGAGCGCATGCGCCCGCTGACCTCGACCTTTGCCTCGCTCTTTCTGCTCATCGCCGGACCCGCGCTCGCCCAGACCACCGTCGGAGCACCGGGCGTCAACGCCGCTCCG
>DASQDA010000147.1:0-2053 GCA_035634435.1 Polyangiaceae bacterium | reverse complement strand
TGGAGGTGCGACGCCGCAGGGCCGACATGGCCGAGCTCGTCGTGGCAGGGCGCACGCGCCGCGTCGAGCTGGCGGAGGAGGGGATTCGCCACGCGACGGGTGGCTGGCTCCTGAAACAGCCGCTGACGTTGGGGGCCACGTTCCCGGGTGATTTCGGGGCCGTTCGCATCAGCGCGCTCGAGCGGTCCGTGAAGGTTGCGGCGGGCAGCTTCGATGGTTGCCTCGAGACCATCGAGGCCGTGAGCAACGCGGGGTTCTCCAAGAGCACCACCACGCTTTACTGTCCCAACGTCGGCATCGTGACGCGCCTCACGGAGGCCGAGTCCGACGAAGGCGCGGACACCGAATCGCTAAGCCTGCGCTCGTTTGGACCCAAGGTCGATCTGGGCGGGTGAGCTCGTCCGGCGACGCGCGCTCAGTTCTCGTCCAGCGGCACCAGCACGACCTCCGCCGTGACGGTGCACAGCTGGTTGTCGAGACGCAGGTCCCGGCGCTCTTCGCCGAACCCGTCCGCCTTCACATGGAGCGAGGCAGGGCCTTCGGTCCATAACGTGCATTGCAATCGGCTCGGGCTCTCGCCAGGAGCCCCGGCCTCTCCACTCGCTCCCGCATCGCCGACGCAAAACAGCACCTCTCCCTCGGACGGCTCGGCGAGGTCGTAGCTTTCCGTACCACTGCCGTAGAGCACCGTGATGTGGGTGTCAGGCGGCAGCGCGCCGACACTCGATCGGATCTCGACCACGAACTGCGGCTCATTCGTGCAGAGCACGCTGGGGCGTGCGTCGGGGCCGCAAGCAGCGATGAGGAGCGTCGCAGCGACCAGCCAGGATCTAGCGGTCATCTTCCCGCCTGCTTAGCCTGTTCCGCGCTCGTGCACCAACCGGAGCTCCGATGGGCGCGCATCTGCCCCGCGATTGCCACGCTCGCGGCTCGACGCGTTCTTCGTCTCGTTGTTGCCAATCGCTATCCGAAAGCCTTCAGCTGCCGTACAGTCGCCACTGGCCTCAATCCTGCCTTGCGAACCACCTCGCGCGGTCGCCGGGCGCTGTCCTGCCCGGTCTGCTAGGAGTGTCGCATTCGCTTCGTCCACCGCCAGCCGCGCCGGAGCGAAGAGCACCCTGTGAGCTTGGATGCAGACACTGGCGCATCGTTCCGAGCGCGTGGCGTGGAGCTGGACGCGCCAGGGACCTTGGGTCTGCTGCTGCGCGAGCAACCCGCGCTGGTGTTGTCGCACCACCGAGCGGAGGTGAGCAGCCGTGTCGATGTCGTTTGCGCGCTCACCGCTGACACGACGCCGCGCGCACTGGCAGAGGTCGGCATGCAGCACCGCGCTGCCATGCTCACTCATCTCGCCGTGGAGCTTGCGTTCGAAGCGACGCAAGAGGCCGATCGGAACGTGGTGGTTGCGTCGGTGCTTGGCTCCGACATGGTGGGGCCAGTCGCTGCCGATCGCCTGCACGAAGAGCTCGTCGAGCATGCCCGGCGCTTGCGAGCGGCTGGCTCCGAGCTCGTCATTGCACGCGGTCAGGGCTCGCGCGTGGGTCTCGTGGCAGCGGTCATCGCGGCCGCGAGTCTCGACTGGCCGACCTGGGCGGTCGTCGAGTGCTGGCCTGGTAGCGAGACGGAACGTCTGCCGCTCAGCGACCTGCTGCTCGCGCTCCGCGACGGGGGCGCCAGCGCGGTGCTGTTCGAGGTGCCCGCGGTGGACACCGCGTTGCGGAATTTGGAGCGTTCGCGCGCTGCGCTGGAAACCATCGGGCTCGTGCCGGGCGTGCTGCTTGCCGCGAGTGCCAGCGCTTTGCGCGGCTTCAACGACCCGACTGCCGAGCCGGAGGGATGGAGCGAGCGCGCCCTGGAGCTGTCAGCGGCCGGGGCGCGTATCATTGGCGGCGGGGCCGGCACGACCGAAGCGCATACGCGTGCCCTGGCGCTCGCCTTGGGTTCGCTCCATCCTTCCGTCCCTACCCAGCGCTCGGACGCCTCCGTCGAACGAGGTCCCGACGGTTGGTAGGGAAACCTACCGATTGTCAGGGACGAAATGACGCCTGATTCT